>NZ_JBQDYE010000058.1:0-13636 GCF_052044155.1 Salinisphaera sp. SWV1 | reverse complement strand
CCTTGATGAGAGTCCGCACGCCCCAGCGCGCAATCGACCTATCGGCCTCGTGGGCCCGTGGATTAGCCGGCGTATCGGGGGCGTCGGTTTGACCTGTTGTTCATCAGTCGGGGCTGCCGACTCGGGGCGCGGTCAGCGCCATCAGCCTTGACCGCTTGAACTCCTTGAATATCGGTTGTGTTCGGTGATGTGGATGCGCGATGTCGTCATGGGTTCCGATCTCACGCTCAGGCCGGCTGATACGATTCGCCGCTGTGCATCAGCGCCCATAAAATCCGCGTGTTCTTGTTGGCCAGCGCCACCGCCGCCTTGTTGCGGCCATTGCGGGCGATCCGTTGGCGCACCCACGCGCCCCGCTGACCGGGCAGGCGTTCGGCCTGGGTCAATAAGGCCCGGGCGCCGTGAACCAGTAACGTGCGCAGATAGCGACCTACGTAACGATCTGATATTGCGTTTATCACCGGCAGTTAATTTTTCTACACCCTCAAAGCGAACGAAAAAGATAAATCCAAATCCCCTCAGCAGATCAACTCGGACCATCCGCAGAAGCGACAAGTATCTTCACGATTACCGTCAGGCCATCGATGGGTCAAATCGGAGCGGTGAGACGTTGGAATCCGACACAGGCGAACCTCGGATGGCTTTATCCAAAGCCTTATATCAATGGGTTACGCGAGGCTCGCCTCCTTTGCTGCAAAAGCCTGGTTATTGACCCGGCACAAAAATAGATGATTTTTCGGGTTAATAGCGCGCGTATGCGAACGCACGCTCGCCGCGGCCATTGGCCGCGAAGCCTTCAAAAATAAAACACGAACAGGCGCCGGCTTTTGTCTTTGAAGGCGTTGAAAACAGCTGACGAAGTCAGCTGTTTTGATGCCGGATTAATAACTGAACACCGCTAATATCGTGTCACGGCTTCCTTGCGAGTGCGCTGACGACCTGGTCGCTTAACAAAGCCAGGGCGCGACTCATCGCCGCAGCGATGTCACCGCCGCCAGCGGAGGCCGCTTGTACATGGATCGTCGCGCTTTTAGCGATTATCGTGCGATGCGTCTTTCCGTCGACCAGACTCCAGTGGGCAGCCAGTGTCACCCGGTTGTTCGCACCGGCCGAAAACGTCTGGCATGTCACGTCAAGAAAGTGAAAACCCTGCTGCGCACCGGCCGGGATCTGATCGGACGGCGTGTACGCCTGCCGCGGGAGCCGGGCTGCCAGGTCGGAGCCCAGGGTTTGTCGCACCAGACTATCCAGCGGCCCCCCCCATTCCACCGCTTGGCTGATATCGAGTCGATTGGCCCCGGTACGACGCACCAGGGCCAGCCGGTCCAGGCTCGCCGGCAGGGACACCCGCCCCATCGTGATGGGCGCGATGCCGACCGAGTGAACGACATTCGCGGCCTTGGGCGCCTGCGCGTCGAGTTCGATGAATTGCGTCGGTGGACTGCTGGCACAGCCGCTCAATCCCAGCAATAGCCCCAGCGCGACAAGCGCTGTGGTGTAGCCACCCACTCGTGTCCTGTAACGCAAATTCATCGCCCTATTTCGCCACTTCTTCGCGCCATGCGGCGGCACGGCCATTCGCCGCATGGCCTGATACGGCTCGTATCCGCGCCTTGCCCGGCGCGGAAAATCGCTCGAAACCCATGACGTGAATCGATTCTACAGGGCACTAGTGCCTCTTCTTGCCATAAAGCAAAGCTTCCGGATGTTGCTGGAGATAATTCGCCAGGCCACGCACCGAGCGGGCGGTCTGCGTCAACTCCGATACCAATTGTTGCATGTTTTGCTGATCCCCCAGGGAGCCGCCCGCCAGCCGATTGATGGTATTCGCGGTCTGCCTCGCCGACTCGGAAACCTGCCGCAAGCTTTTCAGTGTCGGCCCGACCTGGCCGTTGGCCGCGGCCGTAATGGCCTGCGCGTTGGCAAGCGTCCGGTCCAGATGACGGATGCTCGCAGCAACCTGCGGGGAATCCAGCAATGCCTGAGCGCGCGCGCTCGATTTCAGCACATGCCTGCCGATCGCCTTGAGCGGCACTCCCTTAACCTTGGCGTTCAAGGTCTGCGTCAGCTGGCTTACCGAGGCGAGGACCGAATTGATACCGGCCGTTTCGACGGCCGGAATACGCGGCGGGTTGGCCGACGTATCCAGTGTGGCCTGCCCGGCGCTGCCGGCCATCACCAGGGACAGTTGCCGGCTGCCAAGGACAAGATTGGCCGTGGTCAACTGCACCCGTAATCCCTTCTTGACAAGCGTCGCCAGGACCTGATCGAAACCGGCCGGCTTGTTTGTCGCGGATTTCTTGAAACCAAAACGATCCGGATAGAGATCGAATGTCACCGGCACCTGCATGGCCTGCTGCCTGGGATCGTAAGTCAGCGAAACATGGCGCACGGTACCGACCCGAATGCCGTCCAGTTTCACCGGCGTACCCGGCCCGATGTCACCGGCCGCCGTCGACGCCAGCCGCGTGGAAAACAATAGATGGCGGCCGGTCATCACCGTGCTGGCCGCGTCGGCGCTGGCGTAGAGATGCGGATCGATCGTGGGGGCGCCTGCCGCCTGCTTGCTCGACCCCATCACGTCGAAAGCGATGCCGCCATGGAGTATTTCGTCGAGCGGCGGGATGTCCACATGAACGCCGGCGTTATCCGTTGCGACGCCGAAACTGGATGCCCGCCAGAATCGAACCGTACCGGCGTCGTGCAAATGACCTGCAAATGGCTTTTTGATGAACAGTTTTATACGTATGGCATTGCGCTTGCTGTCGTAGCCGGTCGCCAGTACCTTTCCCGCCTTGAGGCCGTGGTAGACAACCGGCGTGCCATACTGCAAGCCATTCGCCGACGACGCGTACAGCGTGACCGATCGTCCTGCCTGGTTCGGCGCCGTCGCCGGCGGATGCAAGAGCCCGGTGAAGCGGTGGCTTTTATGGCCCGGCCCGGGTTGCATGATGATATTCGGGCCGGACAGCAGCGCGCCCAGCTGTCCGGACAGAATGCTGGGCTGGGTGACCCAGAACTGGGTACCGCTACGCAGGAAGTCGGATACGCCGTCCTGCACCCCCACGGTCACCTTCACCGCATGCCGGTCCGGCGTCAGTTCGACGTTTTCGACCTGGCCGACCTGCACGCCCTTGTATTGCAGCGACGAGCCCGACGAAGAAATGCCGGCCGCTTTGGGAAAGATGATCGTAATCGTGGGGCCGGCCAATAACCACGTCCGTACCACCAGATACCCGACGATGATCAGGGCCGCCAGCGGCACCGACCAAATCCAGCCGCGCCAGGGCGTCCGCCGCACCCGTGCCCGGGGGGCGTCGATTTCGTTTTCGGCCGCGCCTTTTGTGTCGTCCGCGCCACTCATGAACGGGCCTCGGCGGCATCCCACATCAAGCGGGTATCAAACGAGCGCGATGCCAGCATGGTCAGGGTGACCACCAGCGCAAAGGGTAGCGCGGCCTTGCCAAGATGCACGTTGGCAATGCCGTGAAAGGAAATCATCGGCACCATCAGGGCGGCGATGAACGGGTCGGTATTGGACCAGCGCCCGATCCGATGGATGATGCGTGCCAGATGCGTGCGCAGCACCAGCGTCCTTTGGGACGGATAACGCACGCTCATGTAAAGCCAACTCAAGCCGATCAGCTTCAGCATCGGAATCAATATGGACGCGGTGAAGATGATCACTGCCAGTTCCCAATACCCGGCGTTCACGAGCTGCCTTATCCCCTGCATGATCGTGTATTGCTGCACGCCATTCGGCTGTACCGTCGTGCTCATCGGGTAATAATAGGCCGGAAAGTACAGCACGTAACTCGCAGCCACCAGCGCGGCCGTACGATTCAGGGCGTTGGGTTTGCGCAGATACAGGCGGCGCCGACAGCGGGGACATCGTTTTTGCTCCATCGACAGCGGCAGAATCAGGTTGCACACATCGCAACTGAGAGACGACTCGTTCCGGGGCTCGGGCAAGTCGGGTGCGATCAATCGCCACACCCGATGCTCGGCAAACGAGTGGGGCATCAGTATGAGCAATACGGCGGCCGAGATCAGACACCAGCCGCCGGCTTCTATATGGGATTGCATCTGCACCTGCGTGCGCATGAACACGACCAGGCCCGCCAGAACCAGCACATCCGGCATCGACCACAACCGGATTTGATGTGCGTACCGGAATAGCCGGCCTACCCACTTCGGTCTGTAGCCCAGATGCAATGTGGTTAGAACCGTCGTGATCAAGCCAACGTACAGGAACGGGAATACGATCGTAAACGCCGCGAACATCAGGGCCAATAGCGGCCAATGCTCGACCGCCAACGCGTGCACGCCGGACGAGAGATAGCCGGCCCGCCGGTCGTGGCCGATCGAAACCTGCATCAGCGGCAGCAGATTGGCCGGAAGCAGCAACAATAAAGACGCCCACGACCAAGCCAGCGCGATCGACAGCCCCGACTCGTTGAACTGATCGAGCAAACGGCCGCAACGACGGCACTCCGCGACCGTGTTTTCGACGAGCGCGGGGATCGACTGTTCTTCACCGCAGTCGGGACAAGCAATGGCCATGCACAATCCTCAACAAGCCGGAAACGCCGCAGGTACGCCGGACACGCGTGGGTTCGAGTTACGTTGTCTGGACCGTCTCGGCGATCGTGCTGCTGCGCTCGATCGCGTGCGCGCCCGAAGCCATTTTACAAGCTCAGAGCGGCTATGCCCGGGCCACATATCCTGACGTTGCTGGATCGGGCCAGCCAGCGGCGGGCGTTCAAGCCTTAGCGTATGCGGATGGCCGGTCCAGGGCACCGGCCCGCTGGCGACGCCGACGAGCTCGCGGGCATCGTTGCCGAACCGGGCCGTGGCACCGTCGACGGTCATCGGATGGCGACCAGGAACTCTTCAGGCGTGACGATGCACACCAACATTGGAAATGTATCGGGCCTCAACTCGGTTGGGTGCTTATTGATGCGGATCAAAACGCTTAACCTCCGGTCGCCTAATCTGCTATCGAGTTGACCCGTGGTTCGATTAAAAAGCGAGATGTCCACGCACAAGCCCACGCGAATACGCAGCGCCATACAAGCCGATCCGATCAATACCGAGGCAGCGTTGCCCGGTCAGCGCTTGCAGGCTCTGATTGAGCGTACCCGACCGGCCGCACCGCTCGCCACGGCGATTGTGCAACCCGTCGACGCCGTCGCGCTCAATGGCGCGTTGGTGGCGACCGCTCACGGTCTGATCGAACCGGTGCTGGTCGGCCCATCCGCTCAAATCCGTACCGTAGCCGAGCAGTCCGGTCTCGATCTGGGCGATACACGAATCGTCGATGTCGGCGACGCGCAGGAAGCGGCAGCCCGTGCCGTGACGCTGGTGCGGACCGGCGAGGTCGAGGCATTGATGAAGGGGGCGCTGCATACGGAGGCGTTGATGCATGCGGTCGTCGCCCGCCATGCGGGGCTGCGCACCGAGCAACGCATGAGTCACGTGTTCGTGGTCGATGAACCCACTTATCCCCGGCTGCTGCTGATCACCGATGCTGCGATCAACATCGCGCCGGACCTGATGGCAAAGCGTGACATTGTGCAGAACGCCATTGATCTTGCGCGGGCCCTGGGCATTGAAGTGCCGAAAGTCGCGATCGTATGTGCCGTGGAAACGATCAACGCGAAGATGCAAGCCACACTGGATGCCGCGGCCCTGTGCAAGATGGCCGACCGTGGGCAGATCATCGGGGGCACACTCGACGGGCCACTGGCGTTGGACAACGCCGTTTCGCCCGAAGCGGCGACCACAAAACATATTCGATCCGAGGTGGCCGGTCGCGCCGACGTGCTGGTCGTCCCCGACCTCGAGTGCGGCAACATGATCGCCAAACAGCTCGAGTATCTCGGCGATGCCCACCTCGCCGGCATGGTGGTAGGCGCACGTGTCCCGATCATGCTGACCAGCCGCGCCGACAACATGCTCTCCCGCCTGGCTTCCTGTGCGGTGGCCACGCGCTACCGACAGTGGCAGCGCGAAGGCGGGCGCGGCGTATGAGCTATAGCGCTGCTAACTCAACCGGCTGCAGCACACTGGACCGGACGCCAGTGGGCACGCACTGCGGCCATGTGCACCCTGACGTTCTCCCGGACCGAGACAAGCATGGCCGTGACGCCGGATCGCATATCCACGCGTCGGCTCGCCCCGCCACAGCCGGGCTCGCGGTGGCTGCGGCCTCCGCGGCAGTTCCCGACACGGTTGAATCGTTGCCGGGCTCACCGGGCGTGGATGACATGAACCCGACAACACAACGACCAAGCAGAGACGGGTCGTCTTGCCTCGTGCGCATAGCGCCGGCGAGCGGGTCGAGATCGTCGGGCATCGACCCGGAAACGGATGACAAGACACCGACGGCATCCCGGCCATGCCCGTCACAAGACCAGGAAGGACAGGCCCCGCATGAGTGACAAACAATCCGAACGCCAGACCGATGGCGCAAACGCCTTTGCCTGCCTGGACAACGATGCAGCGCTCGCCAAACTCGACAGTTCGAGTGACGGCCTCAGCGCGGATCAGGCGAGACAACGACTCGATCAGTATGGTGCAAATCAGCTGAGCGAACAGCACACGCCCCTGTGGCGTGTATTGCTGTCCTATTTCTGGGGGCCGATCCCGGGGATGATTGAAATCGCCGCCGTGCTTTCAGCGGTCAACGCGGATTGGGATAGCCTGGCCGTTATCGTCGCCATGCTCATCATCAACGGCGGCATCGGCTTCTGGCAGGAAAAATCAGCGGCCGACGCATTGGCCTCGCTCAAGGGCCAGCTGGCACTTAAAGCCCGGGCGCTACGCGACGGTACCTGGCGAGAGATTGAGGCGGCACTGCTGGTGCCGGGTGACATCGTACGACTGCGGCTCGGCGACGTTGTACCGGCCGACGTGAAGCTACTCGAGGGCGACTATCTATCCATAGACCAATCGGCGCTAACCGGTGAGTCGCTGCCGGCGAATAAAAAAACCGGCGATCTGGCCTACTCCAGCACCCTTATCAAGGAAGGTGAGATGGTCGCCGTGGTCTGTGCCACCGGGGCGCACACCGCCTTCGGCAAAACGGCCAAGTTAGTCGAGAGCGCCGGGGCAACGTCCCATTTCCAGCGCGCGGTACTGCATATCGGCAATCTGTTGATCATCTCCGCCGGCGCCCTTTCGGCCCTGCTGGTCGGCGTCGAGATCGCACGCGGCATGCCGGTGCTGGAACTGTTGTCGTTCGTGTTGATCGTCGTGGTCGCCTCCATCCCGGTGGCGCTGCCCGCGGTACTTTCCGTCACCATGGCACTGGGTGCACTTGCGTTGTCCCGGATGAAAGCGATCGTGGCGCGTCTGGAATCCATCGAAGAGATGGCCGGCGTCGACATGCTGTGCACGGACAAAACCGGCACGCTGACCCAGAATCGTTTGACCCTGGGCGAGCCGACACTGCTGGATGCAGCCGAAGACGACGACATCGTCCTATATGGCGCGCTGGCTTCCCGGGCCGAAAACCGCGATGCCATTGATACCGCCATCATCGAGGCTCTGCCCGATGCCTCGGTACTCAAACACTACCAGCAGACGCGTTTTAAGCCTTTCGACCCGATCCACAAGCGCACCGAGGCCAGCATTCAGACCCAGGACGGGACTGAATTCCAGGTCAGCAAGGGCGCGCCACAGGTCATTTTCGAACTCTGCGCATTGTCCGGCGAAGCACTAACGCGCGCGCAAAAGATCGTTGACTCGGCGGCGGGCCGAGGATTTCGTACCCTCGGCGTGGCCACATCGCGCGCCGACGACGGCTGGCATTGTCTCGGCATTCTGCCGTTGTACGACCCGCCGCGCGCCGATTCCAAGCAGACGCTGGCCAATGCCCGAGCGCACGGTATTGCCGTGAAAATGATCACCGGCGACAACACCGCAATCGCGCGCGAGATCGCACGCGATCTCGACATGGGCACGAATATCCATCCGGCCAGCGCCCTATTGATGGATGAAAGCGGGCAGCGCGGTGTATCCGCCGAGGCGGCCCAGGCGATCGAGGATGCAGACGGTTTCGCCGAAGTTTTCCCCGAGCACAAATTCGCCATCGTCAAGGCACTGCAGGATGCCGGCCACATCGTCGCCATGACCGGCGACGGCGTAAACGACGCGCCGGCGCTCAAGCAAGCCGAAGTCGGCATCGCGGTCTCCGGTGCGACCGACGCCGCGCGCAGCGCGGCCAGTCTCATTCTGACTGCGCCGGGGCTGTCGGTGATTATCGGTGCGGTGGAGGAGGCGCGGCGCATCTTCGAACGGATGATGAGCTACACCATCTATCGCATCTCCATGACGCTGAGCATCATGGTATTCGTGGTTCTGACCATGCTCATCTACAACAGCTATCCGCTGACCACGATCATGATCATCCTCCTGGCGCTACTCGACGACATCCCGATCATGACCATTGCCTGGGATAACGCCGAGACCAGCCAAAGGCCGGTGCGCTGGCAAATGGATCGACTGCTCGCGATTTCGTCGGTCATGGGCGCGCTGTCGCTGGCCCAGAGTTTCGGGCTGTATCTGCTCGCCCGGGATGTGTTCGGGGTAGCACTGGCCCAAACCCAGACGATGATGTTTTTGGCTTTTATCGCCGGCGGCCACCTGTTGCTGTTCGTCACGCGCTCACGACACCCACTCTGGCGTCCGCCCTACCCGTCCTGGCAACTGTTCACCGCCATCGTGGGTACCCAGATTGCAGGCGTGTGTTTTGTAACGTTCGGCTGGCTGATGCCGTCGATCTCCTGGGCGGCTATCGGTCTTATCTGGCTTTATGAAATCGCCTGGATGATGATTATGAACTTTGCCAAGCTCGGCACTTATCGACTCGTCGAACAGCGCTCGCGCCATCATCGTCGCTTCCTCGGCGTGCTCACTGAGTCCTTGCAGCCAGCGGCCACCCAGCGCCGCCGTCGGGATTCGTAATAGCGGGGCACTCACGCAACGTAACCGTACAACGGCGAAACGAAGACACCATTGCCCGGCGCGCCCGGCTGGCTAATCCGCTTACCGTCGTATTCATCACGGAATTGTTCAGCGCGGCCTCGTCCGTCACGCCCAAGGCGCTCGACCAAACCAGGACAACACGGCGTCACCCCCGATGGGCCCACACCCCGCCAGGCTTCGGACAGACCCGGGATAGCAAGCCGCACGCGCTGGCACGGATCGGGGGTCTGCCCCCGACCGAGAAACCGCGATACGGGAGCACAAGCGCCAAGGTCGCGACACACGGGGCGCACGCGACACCGCGAAACGGCGGTCGGTGCGTTCGAACTTGTCGGGGATTCAATCCACGGGCAATCCACCGTGCGGGATCATCTTGGGCGTAAAAAAGCCGCCTGACCCATCGGAAAAGCGGCTTTCAACGGCCTCGCAGCCAGGTTCTGGTGGGCCGTGCTGGATTCGAACCAGCGACCAATTGATTAAAAGTCGATGCGAGTGCCTTCCTGCCGTTTCCCATCATTTTCTACAGACACGCTGAAACCGTTGTATTACCGGGTTTTAATTTAACCCTTGCTTCCCATCGTTCCCTACGGCATGCTCGTTCCAGTGGTGACTTATTGGTGACTCACTGGGGCCGATAGATGAAACTGACCAAGCGCGCGATAGACGCGGTGACTTACCAAGGCCCGGCCCCGAGGCGTGATGTTCGATGGGACGACACGCTGCCGGGGTTCGGTTTGCGCGTTTACCCCACGGGTAAAAAGGCCTTCGTGCTGTCGTACCGGTCGGGCGGCCGCAAGCGCCTGCTGACCATCGGCCAGTACGGACATATCACCCTCGCCGAGGCCATAACGCGCGCCCGAAAGACGCTGGCCACCGTGCTGGACGGCGATGACCCGGTCGAAACCCGGCGAGCCCAAGCCCAGGCTGCGACCGTCAACGAACTGGCCCGCGAATACATCGAGCTGTACGCCAAGCGCCATAAGCGCACTTGGGAGAAAGACGAGGCGACGCTCAGGAACGACGTATTGCCGGCGCTCGGTATCCAGCGCCTGGAGAACGTCAACCGTCGCGACATAGCAACGCTGCTGGATCGCATCGTGCAACGTGGCGCCCCGATTCAGGCGAACCGCACTCTGGCCTGCGTACGGCGGATGTTTAACTTCGCGGTCGAGCGCGGGCTGATGGACGTATCCCCCGCGTCACATATCCGCGCCCCATCACCGGAGGCACCGCGTATGCGTGTGTTATCCGACGACGAGATCGCCGAATTCTGGCAGGCACTCCATGAATACAGTGGCACCAGTGAACCGATGCGCCGTGCGCTCAAGCTGATCCTGCTGACGGCCCAGCGGCCCGGCGAAGTCGCGGCCATGCGCGCCGATGAAATCAACGGGCATTGGTGGACGATCCCGGCCGAGCGCGCAAAGAACGGCATCGAGCATCGCGTACCGATGAGCGAAACGGCACTCTCTCTCGCCGAGTCGGACACGACGCCCTATTTACTATCCGCATTCAAAGGCCGCCCGCTGACGGTGTCGGGCATTGACCGCGCGTTGAGTCGCCTGGTCGAAAAGCACGGCTGGCCGCACTTCACGCCGCATGATCTTCGACGCACCGCTGCAACCCGGCTGGGCGAGCTGGGCTACAACCGGCTTATTCAGGACAAGATCCTGAACCACAAGGATCGCAGCATGGGCGGCATCTACGACCGTTACAGCTACGACAAGGAAAAGCGCGCGGCATTGGAAGCCTGGGACCGCAAGCTGCGCCAGATCGTCACCGGCGAGCAGCCATCCAACGTGGTCCCCTTGTTCGGAGAATCGTCATGAACGAGCGAATCAGCGTAGACCGCAATTTCTACCGACTCATGGCATCGCACGAGCTTCGACAGGCCCGGCGCTATGCGATGACAGATGCACAGCGCAGCGCGCGAGCACTCAGGCGCTGCCGGCTATGGCGCCAGAAGATCACACGAGTTTCGGCAATTCCGCCGAAAGCGGCGGGCACGGTGGTGACGCACCGCGACCGCCTGACCACAACTGCCTGAACAGGAGGCAATCATGGCTAACCGTAATCATGGCATACCCGACGACAAGCGAATGAACTTGTTGTCCCGAGAAAATGACTATCGCGAGACATGCCACCGCGTGGCTTGCGTCTTGCTGGCAATGGACCAGGATCCCAGTGGGGACGCGATGAGCGACGACGTTCGATATGGATACAGCCTGATCGTCCAATTGTGCGTTGAAGCGCTCGAATCCACCGCCGGCAATCGCGGGAGCATGGAATGAACAATCACCTTCACCAAGTGGACGCCTACGACAAGCGAACGGCACGCATGTCGGTGCTGATCGACTGGCTCTTCCATAACGTCGTCTTTACCGATGCCGGCGAGTATCCGGACAACCTGACACGCGCGGTCGCTTTTCTTCGCGATGAAATGGACGAATGCGAAGCCGAACAGGAGCAACTGAGAAACTCATAAGCGTTTCACCCGGCCTAGGCTGATCCCCGAAAAGGCGGCCACCTTCACCGCCCTGGCCGGGTTCTATTGAAGGCGCGTATGAAGGACGCGTGATGGGCATCAGTTACAAGACAGACGACGACGGCTGCGTATGGGCAACCGACGACGAAACAGATTGCGTCGGCTACGGCCCGAACAAGGCCGAAGCCCTGAAGGAACTTAAACGCGAGTTAGAGCACGAGCATCGGCAATCCAAGCTGAATGCTGAAGCGAGTGACCACGAGTTGTTGGCCGCCAGCGAACCAAGGCCTTCAGACCAGCGCGACGAGATCGGCTGCCTTCCACTACTTTGCGACCCCGCCCGTGACGCAATCATCGTCAATGCGTTCATGGTGTTCCCGAACGATGAAACCAAGCGCGCGCAATTCATAGCCGTCCTGGAGGCGAGCGAACTGCTTGGAAACCGGACCGATGGCCCTTCTGTTGAGATCAATGCCTTCACACTGGCGGCGATTCTGGAAGCGCCCAGCAGTACGAAACTTCAACATGACGTAAACGAACGCGTAAAGCGTGGCGTTATAGCTGGCGACGTGCTCAGCTCCCTTTATCTAATGGACCGCTTCAACCTCGCAAAGCCAAGCCTGAACAAGGCTATATATGCAGTTCGTCAATATGCGATAGCCGGCGCAAAATTCGGCGACGGCACGGACGTTAATGTTTCGCAAACGCTGATCCAAAAGTATTGGCGCGAAAATGCGCCTGTCGCGCACCTATGGGCGGCGTTCAGGCTCAATAATGACTACCCGTTCACCCTGCACAACGCGCTATCGGCCGAGTCCCTGCCGGAATTTCTAGCCGTGTCGCGCGGGATCTGCGACTTCGCTTGCACGCACAAGCCATCGCACAGCAGAGCGCCGACACTCGCACAAGACAGCGTGTGGACGATCCCTGATGAAATTCAGGCACGCCACCTAAATTCAGAGCGCATTCCAGATAAGCTATTGAATATTCTTAAAACGTATCGAGCGGACGGTTGATTTTTCGTTCACGCCGGAACTGGTTTATGGGCTTATAACCCAGTACGCATGTTTGTCAATTTGCTCCTGACCTTGGGTTTTTACGGATTCCCACCAAGGCGTCCACCGTCTACGACAGGAGCGCGGAATGGCAGAGGCAAACCTATCTGGTTGCTACGTTTCAGAGCACAAAGTAGCTGAGTTTTTCGGCGTATCGGTCAAAACAGTACAAGCATGGCGTCACAGGGGTAATGGCCCTAGATTTGCCAAGTTTGGCCGCGCTGTTCGCTACAACGTCAACGAATTACAGGAATGGGCCGAGTCCCGGCAGCACACCTCCACGGCCTCAGTGTCGGCCGGGGGCGTGGAATGAATGCCCCAACGAGAAGCGCCCGGCGGGCACCGGGCGCGGATTCTCACAACAGCATTGCGAAGTCGGCGAACCGACACGGTCAGCTTACCGCATCTGCGGATTCACTGCCCGCTTTCAAAAACGCGATCCGTGATGCCGGCCTGACGCCGCCTGACGTGATAGAGCCGGGACGTTGGCACCGCTTCCCGGGCCATGGGAAACGGGCTGGAAATACTGCCGGCGGTTGCAGGCTCTTCCCTGATGGCAGGGCCGGGATCATTGTCGATTGGTCTACCGGTCTGAGCGAGATATGGCGCGGTCATTCAAACGCAGTCATAAGCCCGGCTGAGCGGGCGGAGCTTGATGTTCAGATTGCTGCGGCCAGAGCCACGCGGGACCGCGAAACGCAAGATCGACAACGGCGCTCTGCGGCTCGTGCAAGGCGTTTGTGGCGCCCAATGAAACCGGCCGATGCAGGGCACGCCTATCTGATTAAAAAGCGCGTGCAGCGGCACAGGGCGCGGCAATACGGCAATCGTTTGGCATTACCGCTGTACGACTTCGACCGAATCCTGCACAGCCTCCAATTCATCGGCCCGGGCGGCGACAAAAGACTGCTTAAAGGCGGCCGAAAGCAAGGCTGTTTCATCCCCGTCAGTGGTCGCATGCCGACGTCACGTGTCTTGATCTGCGAAGGGTGGGCAACCGGCGCGACCCTGGCGGAAAGCGAGCCTAGGGCGCTGCTGAAATAGAAGCCAAATTATGTCCCGAGACTCGTCTGCCGTAGGTTCGGATTCGGGCCTTGGTCAATTT
>NZ_JBQDYE010000057.1:0-14926 GCF_052044155.1 Salinisphaera sp. SWV1 | reverse complement strand
CCGTGGGGCGGCTTTTCAGTACGCCGCCCGTATCTCTTGCAACGATACTTCGCGCCGCATATCGATCGTGTCCGGCTCCACGGTGGCCGACGCGTTGGCGCGGCGGGGCCTGCATTGCGATCTCTACGACCCGGCGGGCGTCGCCGGTGGCGCGTCGGGCCATGCCCGGGCGGCATTGCATGTCCGTCCCGCGGCGAATGGCGACGCGCGTACGCGCTTCCAGCTCGCCGCGCTCGATTATCTCGGGCGCTGGCTGGCCGATCTGGACGGCGCGCGCACGCTCTGGTCCGACGTCGGTTTGTTGCAGCTGGCGCGCGATCCGGAGGCGCGGGCCCGGCAGCAGCGCTGTCTCGACCGACTCGACCTGCCGGGTTCGCTGGTCCGCTGGGTGGGGCGAGAGACGGCGCAACGCCTCGCCGGCACGGCGCTGGCCGCCGGCGTGCACGGCGGGCTGTATTACCCGAACGCGGGTTGGGTACGGCCGGATCGATTGTGCCGGCGGCTGGTCGAGTGCAGCGGGGCGGCGCTCCATCGCGTGGCTGTCACCGGCCTCGAGCCGGTTCCCGCGGGTTGGCGGCTGACATCCGCCGATGGCAAGCGGGCGCAATACGCCCAGGTGGTACTGGCCTGTGCCGGTGCCGCCAGCGCGCTGTGTCGCGACCTCCCGCCGCTGCCCTCGGTGCGCGGCCAGGTCAGCGTGTTCGGCCTGCCGCCGGAATCGGCGTCCCCGAATTGCGTGCTCTGTGGGCGCGGCTATGCCCTGCCGCCGGTCGACGGCCGGCTCCACGTCGGCGCCAGCTTCCGGCGCGACGCGGTCGACGCAGCACCGCGCGCCGCCGAGGATGACGCCAACCGCGCCATGCTGGCCGAGATCGCCCCGGATCTGGCCGCCCGGCTCGGTCCGCCGCTGGCCGCGCGGGTCGCCTTTCGCTGCACCGGCCACGATCGACTGCCGTATGTCGGGCCGGTGCCCGACGCCGCGGCCTGGCGCCGCGACTACGCCGAACTGGCGCTCGATGCCCGGCGTATCGCCGCGGTCCCGGGCGCGCATCGCCGCGGGCTGTGGGCAAGCCTCGCGCATGGCGCGCATGGCATGGTGAGTGCGCCGCTCAGCGCCGAAGTGCTGGCCTCGCGGCTGTGCGACGAGCCAATGCCGCGTGCTGCGACCGAAGTCGATGCGCTGCATCCGGGGCGCTGGCTGATTCGCGAACTGATTCGCGGGCGTTGACCGATGGCTGTTGATTTTCCCGGCCGACATGGCCTAACCTCATTCCCGCTATGTGTGATTTCACTATCGAACCCGTACTCACCGCCGTCGCCGCAGCGACAGCGTGCGTTCGCGTGGAACCGCAATCGAACATGTTTTACGGGTATTGGTTTAGCCGCAGAGGCGCCTGAACCGATACGGACAGGCGCCCGGATTCGGGAGCCTGACCCGGCGTTTGCCAAAACCCCCGGTCGGATCTCCCGGCCGGGGGTTTTTTCTTGCCGCGAATGCGGCATCAATGCAACGCAAGGATGACCACGATGTTCAGCACCCAGCCGTTTTACCGGGGCAGCGCGTACGGGCCGTTTGCGGCCGCTCAGACAGCCACCACGCAAGCCATCAGCGCGTTGTCCGCGCTGTGCCACCAGGGAGCCGACCATGTCCCGGCAACACGCCACTGCTTGTAATCTCGACGCCCAGGCCACGCCCGCGATCGCGCCCACGCTCGTCGCCACGCCCGCCGAGCTGTCCGAGAAACTGCCGATCGCCCCCATGCTGGCGGCCCGCATCGGGCATCAACGGGATCTGATCCGCGATATTCTCGCCGGCCGTGACGACCGCCTGCTGATCGTCGCCGGCCCGTGCTCGCTGCACGACCGAGCGTCGGCGCTCGACTATGGCGCCCGGCTGGCCGAACTGGCCGCCGAATGCGCCGACGATGCCGTGCTGGTAATGCGCGCCTACGTCGAGAAACCGCGCACGACCGTGGGCTGGAAAGGCCTGCTGCACGACCCGCATCTCGACGGCAGCAACGACATCGGCGCCGGTCTCGCCGCCGCCCGTGGCCTGCTGATCGAGTTGGCCGAGCTGGGCCTGCCGGTCGCCACCGAGCTGCTCACCCCGATCGCGGCCGATTATCTGTCGGATGTGTTGTCCTGGGCCGCGATCGGGGCGCGCACCACCGAATCGCAGACCCATCGCGAGCGCGCCAGCGCGCTCGATCTGCCGGTCGGTTTCAAGAACGGCACCGACGGTGCGATCGGCACCGCGATCGACGCCATCGCCGCGGCGTCGCATCCCCAGCACTATCTCGGCACCGATCGCCACGGCCGGCCGGCGGCGATTGCCACGCCCGGCAATCCGGATGCGCACCTGATCCTGCGCGGCGGCCGCGGCGGGGCCAATCACGACGTCGAAAGCGTGGCCCGGGCGCGCGGCGCGCTGGCGGCACTGGGCTGTCCCGAGCGCCTGATTGTCGATTGCAGTCATGCCAACAGCGGCAAGGTCGCGGCCCGTCAGGCCGAGGTCATGGTCGAACTGGGCGCGCGTCGAAGGGCGGGCGAGCAGGCGATCGCCGGCGTCATGCTCGAAAGCCATATCGAGCACGGCAAGCAGGCCCTCGGCGGCGATCTCGCCTACGGCGTGTCGATCACCGACGAATGCCTGGGCTGGGAAGCCACGGCCGAGGCGATACGCGCCGCCTGTGATCGCTGACCCGCGAAACCAACCGCTGGATCGCGGCCGGTCACTGGCCGGCCGCGAGCGGGCATGTGGCCAGCTGTGTAATGTCCGTTCGCGGCATGAATTGCGTGTCTTCAGTCGCGGTCGCGTGCACAGGCGTCGGTCAACAGGCCGCGTGCCTCGTCGTAGGATAATCCGCTGATGCCCGAGGCGCTCATCGAACGCGACAGGGAATGCGCTACGCCGAAGGCCGAGGCCCGGCGATAGAACGACAGCCGCGATTCATACACCGGCAGGATGTCGTCCACCGTCTCGGCCTCGCCCAGGCGGCGTTCGAAAGCGGCGCGCCTGGCCGCCAGCCAGGCCATGAAGTGCGCGTCGGCGGCAACGGTTGCGGCCAGTTCCAGCGTCCAGGTCATGTCGGGTTGCAGCACGCAGGTGCCGATGAAACGCCCGGCCACCGTCTCGCCGAGCATGTCGGGTGGCGTGATGCCGAGCCAGAAACGCTCGGGCTGGCGGTACAGATAATAGGTCTTGCCGACCACCGGCTTGAAGCGGAATTCGGATTCGAGCACGAACAGCGACGTAAACAGCTCGGTGGCGACCTGATCGATGTGCTTGGGCGCGGCAGCCGCCAGACCGCCACGGGCTTCGTCGAGCGTGGCGAGAACCGGCGACACGCCCTTGCCGTCGGGATTCGGATTCGTCATGCGCGCGATTAGCGAGCGAATGGTCGGACGTCAGTGTAAGCCCCGGCGGCCGTCCCCGCGAAGCGGCGAGTCGGCACGCAACATGCGACAATTCGTGCTTTATACAGGTTCGAGCGAGCGATTCATGGCGGAAAAGCGTTACGAAGTCGTGGTGATCGGCACCGGCCCGTCCGGCGAAAGTGCGGCCCTGAACGCGGTCAAGCACGGGCGATCGGTCGCGGTGGTCGAGCGTCTGGCGGATGTGGGCGGCAATTGCACGCACCGCGGTACCATTCCCTCGAAGGCGTTGCGCGAAGCGGTCAAGCAGCTGCTGTCGGTGCAGTCCTCGCGCATGCTCTACGACCTGCGCACCCCGGACGCGCCCCTGTCGTGGCTGCTCGAACGGCTGCATCGCGTGGTCGGCCAGCAGATCCAGATGCGTTCGAGCTTCTATGCCCGCAACGGCGTGGAGGTTCTGGCCGGCCATGCCCGGTTCGTCGACGCGCATCGCCTGCAGGTAACCCGCAGCAACGGCCAGGTCGATACGCTGGTCTTCGATCAGGCCGTAATCGCCACCGGATCGCGACCGTACGAGCCGCCGGATGTGGATTTCTCGCATCCGCGCGTATTCAATTCCGACACCATTCTCGACCCCGGTTTTACGCCGCGCTCGCTGATCATCTACGGCGCGGGCGTGATCGGCAGCGAATATGCCTCGATCTTCTCGGGTATCGGTGTTCGCGTGCAGCTCATCAACAGCCGCGAACGACTGCTCGAGTTCCTCGACGACGAGATCAGCGATGCCTTGTCGTATCACCTGCGGCTGACCTACGGCGTGCTGATCCGGCACAACGAGGAATACGATCGCATCGCGCCCGACGACGACGGCGTGACGCTGCATCTGAAATCGGGTAAGAAAGTGCGCGCCGATGCGCTGCTCTGGGCCAACGGCCGTACCGGCAACACCGACGACATGGGGCTGGATCAGCTGGGCATCGAGCCGAACCAGCGCGGCCAGATCGCGGTCGACGAGCGTTATCGCACAAAATTCCCGCACATCCATGCCGTGGGCGATGCCATCGGTACGCCGAGCCTGGCCAGTGCCGCCTATGGCCAGGGGCGGGCCGCCAGCGCCGATGCCATTGGCGTGCCGGGATTTCGCTATGTCGACGACGTGCCGACCGGCATCTATACCATTCCCGAGATCAGCTCACTCGGCCCCACCGAGCGCGAGCTCACCGAATCGCGCCGGCCTTACGAAGTCGGCCAGGCGCTGTTCCAGGAAACCGCGCGCGCCCAGATCACCGGCGACACGGTCGGCATGCTCAAGCTGCTGTTCGATCCGGTCACGCACGAAATCCTGGGGATTCATTGCTTCGGCGACCAGGCCTCGGAAATCGTGCATATCGGCCAGGCCATCATGAGCCAGCAAGGGGCCGGCAACAGCATCGACTACTTCGTGAACACCACCTTCAACTATCCAACCATGGCCGAGGCGTATCGCACCGCGGCGCTGGATGGTCTGAATCGGATCGATGGTGTGTTCACCGAACCGGCCCAAAAACTGGCCGACCCGACGCCCGCCGATGCGATGGCGCCGGCGCAGGATGCCACTGGCGATGCCGAACGAGTCGAGCCTGTCGAGTCATCCGCAGCGCGGAATGCTAAGCGCGCCTGAAAACAGCGCCACGCCCGCAGCCGTTCGTGCCCCTGGTTTTGCTGCCGCAGTCAATGGGGCCGCTCGGCCTGCAGCGCAGGCGGTAACAGCCCGGTCGCGCAATAGCGATAAAGCGTTACTGGCTGCCCGTTGGCTGCCAACGCCATGTGATGGGCGTCGGGCACGGAAACGGTTTCGTTGGCGCCGCTGCCGGCCGTGTTGCCGGCACAGCTGTCGTCGAGATGAAAGATCATGCCCTGCTGGCTCACCAGCGTTGCCCGACAGCCATTCTGGCCCGGGCGGGCGATACCGGTGCCGGTAAAAAACACCGTGTTGGTGCGCTGAGCCGCGTCGCATGCGGTTTTTACCGCCACGTAGGCGCCGGGCGTCAGCGGCAGGGCATCGGCGGAGTCGGCGCGCCGGCAATAACCGCCGCCCCCGGGTACGATCAGCAGACAATCGCTGAGGTCGGCCAGTGCCGGATTGCCGGTTTCGCTGCCGCGGCCGGGCCGGATCGCAAGCGTCTTGCCCAGGCGCTGGAAATACAGGCGGCCACCGGCCGCTGTGGCCTGGTAGTGCGTGCTCACGCCCTGCCGGTTGCGGCGATTGATCTCGAAATGGCCGTCGGCGCGCGGCATGATCGTGAGCGCGGCCGCGCCCGGGCCCTGCCAACGGCCGACCCATTGGGCCGGGTCGGCGGGTGCGGTGGCCGATTTCGCCGGTTTTTGCTTTACCCCGCGCGAGGCCGGCGGCGCCTGCGTCGCGCAGCCGGCGCTCGCCAGCGCGGCGAAAATAGCCAGGCCGAGGGCCGGCCGATACAACGGAAATGCGGAGAAAACCAACGACGAACGGAAGCGCATGAGCCTGGCGGACGATCAGAATGCGCTTAATCTATCAGCGCGGGAATATCTCGTGGCGTTCAATGCCCGATCTCCTGCGGCCGGGTGGTATCCGCGGTGTGGCGTAGCCGCCAGCCCAACAGCACCGCGGCCACACTGAGCCCCGCGATCAGCCCGATCCAGTAGCCGTAGACGCCGAGCCCGGCAAACACGCCCGGCCAGCCTTCACCCAGGATATAGCCGGTACCGAGTCCCACGCCCCAATAGGCAAACACGGTGACCGCCATGATGATGCGCGTGTCCTTGTAGCCGCGCAGCGCCCCGGCGATCGAAACCTGGGCGGCGTCCGAGAACTGATAGATCGCGGCCACCAGCAGCAGGTTGATCGCCAGCGCCTGTACGGCGGGTTCGTCGGTATAAAGGCGTACGGCATATGGCCCGCCGAAGATCAGGATGGCATCGATCAGCACGGCGACGATCAGCGCGCAGAGCACGCCGTTCCAGGCCACGAAGCGCGCATGGCGGTACTTGCCGCGCCCGCGTGCCTGACCGATGCGCACGGTCAGCGCCATGCCGAGCGACAGCGGCAGCATGAACAATACCGAACTGAAGTTGAGCGCCACCGTATGGGCGGAGATCACCACTTCGCCGTAACCGGCGAGAAACAGTGCGATCGCGGTGAACAACGACACCTCGGCAAAGATCGCGACGCCGACCGGAAAGCCGATGCGAAGCTGCTCGCGGATCAGCGACGGCGACGGCGCCGACCACGCCGGCCCGGTCCGTGAGGCGGTATAGACCGCCGCGCGCCGGGTGTAGACGAACAGCGCCAGTGCCATCAACGCCATCGACACCGCCGTGGCGATACCACAGCCCGCCGCGCCGAGCGCCGGCAGGCCGGCGAGCCAGCCGGGCAGAGCCGGGCCAAACACGTCGGCGAGCCCCGGGCCGCCGAACATCAACACGCCATCGGCGACGATATTCACGGCCAGCCCGGCGACGGCGAAGATGAGCGAGGCGCGGGTGTGGCCGATGCCGTCGGAGAAAAAACGCAGGGTCTCGTAGATCGCGATCGCCGGCAGGCCGAAGGCGACCGCGTCGAGATAGATCGTGGCCAGGGCGGCGATATCCGCCGGCACCTGCATCAGGGCGAAGATTCGCGGGCCGGCATAGACAACGGCCAGCGCGCTTGCCAGGCCCAGCACGAGCGCGACCCACAGCGCCTGCTGCACCGCCGGGCGGATCAGGTCCGGGCGGCGTGCGCCTGCATGCTGCGCCACGATCGGCGTCAGCCCCATGAGTGTGCCCACCATGAACACCACCAGTGGAATCCAGACGCTCGAGCCGACCGATACCGCGGCCAGCGTGGTCGCATCGACATGGCCGGCCATGGCGACATCGACCGTACCCATGCCGATCTGTGCCAGCTGCGCGCCCAGAATGGGCAGCGCCAGGCGCGCCAGGCGACCGGCTTCGATGCGGGACAATCGGGCGCGACGGTAAAAGGACATGGCAACGACTACGAAGGCCGGGGCATCGCCGGCAACCGCGGGGCCGCCATCTTGCGCGATCGGCCGGCGTTCGTCGATCGAACGCGCCGGGCCGCGTCGCCGGAATCGGTCGGGCTGAACATTCGGCGTGTAATGGGGTATGTTGTAGGGCTGGCATTGTGCCAAAAGCATCTCGGCCCGGCCGGGCGACGCGCGTCGCCGGCGCCGCGCTCCCGGAACAGGGGACGATGCGAGGACAGCGGCGATGATCGCCATCGCCCGCTGGACGTGGCGGGCCCGGGAGCCAACGCGCCGAGGCGCGACCCGGGCCAGCCACCGTCTTTCGATTGAACCGGGCTTGAAACGCCCGCACAGAGCGAACGTGACAGTGGACACCCTGGACTGCGATTTCCTGGTGCTGGGCAGCGGCGCGGCCGGCCTCTACGCGGCCTGGCAGGCGGCCGCACTCGGACGTGTGGTCCTGGTCACCGACGGCGCGCTGGCCTCGGGCAGCAGCTACTGGGCCCAGGGCGGCATTGCGGCGGTCACGACCGACGACGATGCGCTGGAAGCCCATGTCGCCGACACGCTGGCCGCCGGGCGGGGCCTGTGCGACCGTGCGGCCGTGGAGATCCTGGTGGCCGAGGGCGCGGCCGCGGTACGCGCGCTGATCGCCGCCGGCATGCCGTTCGATACCGACGCCGACGGTCGCCTGCGACGCGGCCTGGAAGGCGGGCATTCGCATCACCGCATCCTGCATGCGCTGGGCGTGCAGACCGGCAAGGCGCTGGTCGATTTCCTGATCGCGCGTATCCGCGAGTGCGACACCATTACGGTGGTCGAGCACGGCTTCGCCCATCGGCTGCTGCGCGATGCCGACGGTCGCTGTGTGGGCGCGCGTATCCACCGACGGGACGTGGACGGCGAACTCCGGGTGCGGGCGCCGGCGACCCTTCTCGCCACCGGCGGTTATTCCGCGCTGTTCGAGCGCACCACCAACCCGGCCGGCGCGCTCGGCGTGGGTGTGGGCCTGGCGCGCGCGGCCGGCGCGCGCCAGGCCGACCTGGAGTTCGTCCAGTTTCATCCGACCGCGTTCCACGAAGCCAGCGGGCGGACGTTCCTGATCAGCGAAGCGCTGCGCGGGGCCGGGGCGACGCTGGTCAACGCCGCCGGCGAGCGCTTTCTGGCGGATGCGCCGGGTGCCGAACTGGCGCCGCGCGATGTCGTGGCCAGCGCCATCACGGCCGAGATCGCGCGCCAGGACGTGCCCTACGTCGGACTGGATCTGCGCCATCTCGATCCGGCGATGCTGGAACAGTCCTTCGGCTTCATCATGGCGGCGATCGCCGAGCGCGGTATCGACTGGCGACGCGAGCCGGTGCCGGTCGCGCCCGCGGCCCACTACTGCATCGGCGGCGTGGCCACCGATCACCACGGCGCGACCGATGTGCCCGGCCTGTATGCCGCCGGCGAGGTCGCGGCCACCGGCGTGCACGGCGCCAATCGTCTGGCCAGCAATTCGTTGCTGGAATGCCTGGTCTTCGCGCAGCGTGCCGTGGCCCACGCCGCCGAGCGCGCTGCGCCGCGACCCGGCCGGGTCGACAGCGGGCCGATATGGCGGGTCGAGCCGGGGCACGCTGACGCATTCGCCACGCGGCGCCGCGATCTGGGTGCGTTGATGATGCGCCACGTCGGGATCGAGCGGGATCGCGCCGGGCTGGAGGCCGCGCTCGCTGCCATCGAAACGGCCCGGGCCGCGCCGCTGTCGGCATCCCCGGATCGGGCCGACGACTATTTCGCCTTCCTCGATCGCCATGTTCATGCGCTGGCCGACGCCATCGCCCGGGCCGCACTGGCCCGCGAGACCAGTGTCGGCGTACATTGCCGGCGCGATACGCGCCCCGCCGTGCATCGCGATCGGCCCGTATTCGTATCGGTAAAGTAATGAATCAGCCCGCCGCCCCTATCCAATCCAGGATCGAATCCACGATCGACCCGGCCCGTATCGACCGCTGGCTGGCCGAGGATGTAAATACCGGTGACGTCACCACCGACGCCGTGCTCGATGCGGGCGCGCCGGTTGCCGCGCGCTGGGTGGCCAAGGCCGAGGGCGTGATCGCGGGGCTGGCCGAGGCCGAGGCCGTGTTCCGGCGGCTCGACCCGGATCTGGACTGGCGCCCGGTGGTGGCCGAGGGCGACGCTGTGACCGCCGGGACCGAACTGGTCGCCTTCGAAGGCGCCGGGCGGGCGGTGCTCACCGGTGAGCGCACCGCGCTCAACATCGCCCAGCGCATGTCCGGCATTGCCACCGCCACCCGGGGTTACGTCGACCGGGTCGCCGGCCATCGCGCGCGTATTCTCGATACCCGCAAGACGGTGCCCGGGCTGCGCGATCTGGACAAGAAGGCCGTGGCCATCGGCGGCGGCGTCAATCATCGCGCCGGGCTGTACGATCTGGCCATGATCAAGGACAACCACATCGCCGCCGCCGGCGGCATCACCGCGGCAGTGGCGGCGGTACGGGCCTACGCGCCGGCCATCGGCATCGAGGTCGAGACCACCACGCTGGATGAACTCGACGAAGCCCTGGCCGCGGGCGTCGACCTGATCATGCTGGACAACATGACGCCCGACACCATGGCCGCCGCGGTCGAGCGCACCGCCGGGCGGGCGCGGCTTGAGGCGTCCGGCAATGTCGGGCGCGACAATATCGCCAGCATTGCCGCCACCGGCGTGGATTTCATCTCGATCGGCGCGCTCACCCATTCGGTGATCGCTTTCGATATCAGCCAGCGCGTCGATCGCATTCAGTCATAATCCGGCCTCATGCGAGGCCGGCCGCCGTTATCGGCCGGGAGGAGAAGCACGACATGACCACCCACAACGAACAGCTCGTCGCCGACATCCAGCGGCTCAAGGCCGCCAAGAACGCCGTCATCCTGGCGCACAACTATGAGCGCCCCGAGATTCAGGATATCTGCGACTATCTCGGCGATTCGCTCGGCCTGTCGCGCCAGGCCGCGGCTACCGATGCCGACGTGATCGTATTCTGTGGCGTGCACTTCATGGCCGAGACGGCATCCATCATCTCGCCGGACAAGACGGTGCTGATCCCCGATCTCAACGCCGGCTGCTCGCTGGCGGAGAGCATCACGCTGGAACAGCTGCAGGCCTGGAAGGCGGAGCATCCCGGGGCGACGGTGGTCGCCTATGTGAACACCTCGGCGGCGATCAAGTCGGAATGCGATTACTGCGTGACCTCATCCAACGCCGTGCAGGTGATCGAGGCGATTCCCGAAGACGAAGAGATTCTGTTCCTGCCGGACCGCTTCCTCGGCACCTATGTGGAGATGATCACCGGGCGCAAACTGCACATCTGGCCGGGTTCCTGCCACGTGCACGAGAAGATCGGCGACATGAATCTGGCCGCCAAGCAGCGCGAATACCCCAACGCCGAGATCCTCATTCATCCGGAATGCGGCTGTTCCACGGCCTGCATGATGAACTCGGCGATGAGCTTCGACTGCAAGGATGCGCATATCCACTCCACCAGCGGCATGCTTACGCATGCCCACGAATCCGAGGCACAGGAATTCGTGGTGGCGACCGAGACCGGCATCCTGCACCGGATGAGAAAGGAAAATCCTGGCAAGACCTTCCACCCGGCGAGCGAGAACTCGGTCTGCGAGTACATGAAGCTGACCACGCTGGCCAAGCTGCGCGACGCGCTGGCCTACGATCGTTACGAAGTGAAGGTCGACCCGGTGCTGGCCGCAGCCGCGCGCCGTCCCATCGACCGGATGCTGGCGATCGGCTGACGCGGCCTGTCGCCCGCCGGTCGTGGCGATGGGCGCGCTCTTTACACCAGCGTTGTGAACCGATGCCGGTACATTGTCGCCGCGATCAGGCAGGCCGCGGCAAAGAGTAGCCCCAGCCACAGATCGAGGGTCGTGACGGGACGATAAACGGCGGCCAGCGCCGGGCCGAGGCCGCCCTGGGCACCGAGCGCGGACAGGGCGCGGGTGAATCCGGTGGGCAGGATCGGGCCGACCAGCAGATGCCAGACCGGGTTCGGCAGCCCGAGCCCGCCGAGCACGGCAAAAAATGCCGGCACGATCACGGCCATGAGCGCCGGATGGCGGCGGGCCGTGGCCGAACACAGCAGCAGCCAGCCGACCGCCGGCGCCAGTGTCAGCAGATAGACCGGCAGCGCGGCCACGGTCAGGCCGCTGATTGCCAACAGATGAGTCTGGGCGATCAGATCGCGGGCCGCGGCCCCGGCGCCGAGCAGGGGCACAATGTAGATGCCGATGCAGATCCAGCCGGTCACGAGTGCGGCGGCCGTGTAGATCGCCGGCACGGCGATCATGACGATGAGTGTTTTGGCGGCCACGCTTTGACCGTCGCTCACGGGCAGCGATTTCCAGAACAGGATGCTGCGATCGCGGCGTTCCTCGAACAGACAGCCCAGGGCGTAGGACACCATCGCCGCCCCCAGCGCGAGCGCGAACAGCAGCAGCGTGGCCAGCAGCAGCAGCGAAATCGCCGGACCCGGATCGGCAGCGTTGCCCGGGCCGAGCGGCTGCAGGTTGAGCGCGAGCATGTTCAGCACGCTGCCGTTGTCGAATTCGAAATGGATCTGGCGACCGCCGTGGCCGAACAGGCTGGAGACGAGCAGCAGCAGGTTGAGCAGGATCATGACGCCGCCGAGAAGCACCGGCGCCATGATCAAGCGACGATGCTCCATGGCTTCGCGCCGCAGCAGCCAGCGGATGTTGTGCCAGGCGGTGTTCATGCGGACTCCGGGTGCATGCAGGCGGTGAACAGATCGGCCAGAGCGGGGGTGCGCGGGTTGTCGTCGAGCGCGGCCACGGCGTTGCGATCGATTCCGGCCCCGCGATCGAAGATCAGGGCGTGGGCGCCGGGCAGGCGCCGCTCGCCGATCGGGCCGAGCGCGCGGGCGGCCGCGAGCCGGGCCGGGGCCACGCGGACCTCGATGAAGCGTTCGGCCAGCTCCGCCATGGAGGCATCGAGAATCTTGCGGCCGTCGCGCAGGAAGATGACGTCGGTGAGGATGCGCTCGATCTCCTCGACCTGGTGGGTGGTGACGACAATCGTGCGCCTGGCGTCGAAATAGTCGCCGAGCAGGTTGTCGTAGAAGGAGCGCCGGAACAGCAGGTCGAGGCCGAGCGTGGGTTCGTCCAGCACCAGCAGCCGGGCATCGATCGCCATGATGAGCGCGAGATGCAATTGCACGATCATGCCCTTGGACAGCTGGCCGACCCGACTCGCCGGATCGAGTGCCGAGCGGGCGAGGAAACGCTCACAGCGCGCGCGTGAGAAATGGGGGTGCAGGCCGCCGACCAGCGCCACCGCCTCGCGCACCCGCAGCCAGCGCGGCAGGGTGGCGACGTCCGAGATGAAGCACACCTCGCGCATGAGCGCATCGCGATCACGGATCGGGTCGTGGCCCAGAATGCGCAGTTCGCCCTCGCCATTGGCCAGCCCCAGCAGCCGGTTGAGCAGCGTGGTCTTGCCGGCGCCGTTGGGCCCGATCAGGCCGACGATGCGCCCCGGGCCCACGTTCAGGTCGACATCCGCGAGCGCGACCTTGCGCTGGAAACGCTTGCCGAGCCCGCGTGCGTGGATGACCGGGGTGTCGTTCATGACCTATGACTCGCGGGAGGAATGCCGGCGCATGATTTTGGCATGTCCTTTCTGAATCCACCCCAATCTCCGGCGCCATGCCGTCTGTTTTTCTCGGCTGGCGCCCGGTGGGCGGTCCACTTTTCGGAACAGCCCCGGCGTGTCACGATTCAAAGCGCCGATTTATGCGCCGCGAGGCCGATGGCGCCGTGCGATGAATCGGATTCATGCGCGTCGCCGGACCGCGTATTCGTCAGGGGGAAAGCCATGAGACGTTGTTTGGGCCTGTGCTGGTTGGCTTGCGTGTTGATCTGTATCGGGGGCACGGCCTTCGCCGCACCGGCATCCACCCCGCGGCTGGTGGTCATCGATCAGGACGGTTCGGGGCCCGGCGGCAGCAACATGCGTGCGATGCTGGCGCTCATCCAGGCGCCGCAGGTGAAGGTTCTGGGTATCTCGATGGTCACCGGCAATGCGTGGATGAAAGCGGAGACGCAACACACACTGCGCATGCTCGAACTCATCGGACGGCGCGATATTCCGGTGTATGAGGGGGCGGTACATCCGTTGGTGCGCAGCCGCAGGAAAACGCTCGCCGAGCAGAAACTCGACGGGCATGTTGCCTGGCTCGGCGCCTGGGGCGGCGACGGAACCGACCCCAAGGCGTATCCGAGCGACCCGAATGCGCGCCAGGCGATGCCCGAAGGGCGGCCCTCGATCGCCGCGCGGCAAGAGGATGCCGCCCATTTCCTGATCGCTGCCGTGCATGCCCATCCGGGGCAGGTGACGGTGTTCGCGGCCGGGCCGCTGACCAATCTGGCGCTGGCCCAACGCATCGATCCGAGCTTCGCCCGCACGGCCAAGCAGCTTGTCGTGATGGGCGGTTCGATCTCGCCGACGACCGACGATGCCGAGTTCAGCACCACCCCGAGTCATGAATTCAATGTCTGGTTCGATCCGGAAGCGGCGCATATCGTATTCACGGCCGACTGGCGCAAGATCATCGATACGCCCGTGGATATCTCGCTGCAGAGCTGGTATTCGGACAAAATGCAGGCGGCGATCGCGAAATCGCACAGTCCGGCGGCGCAGTACCTGGCCCGGTACGACACCGAGCGCTACTACATGTGGGACGAGATCGCCGCGCTGGCCTGGCTGCACCCGGCACTGGTGACGAAAACGCGCCAGCTGTACCTGGATGCGGATATGAGCCATGGCCCGAGCTATGGTAATACGCTCGCCTGGACGAAGCGCAGCAAACCCGAGACCGCGGGGCCACCGGCGATCGTGCAGATGAAGCTGGATCGCGCCGCCTTCGACCGCGCGTTCATCGCGCTCATGCGGGCGCCGACCCCGCTTGCCCGCGATCCGGCGGTGCGTCGACACGACTGAGCGCGGCCCGCGCACTCGTATTGTCGCCGCGCGAGTTCGGTGGTCACCAGCCGGTCGCAAGTGACCGGGCTTCGCCCCGGCGGTTTCATGCATTGTTCAGGCTGTACAGTTTAGCCTGTACAAAGAAAGTGCAACGGAGCATGGCCATGAAACGACTTCTGTTCGCGGCCCCGTTATTGGTGTTGCTGGCCGCCTGCGTGCCGCCGTATCACGACCACGGCGGCTGGAACCATGGAGACCACGGCGGTTACGGGCACGGCCATGACCGTGGCCGGGACAATGACGATCATGGTTATGGCCACGACCGGGATGATGACCACGGCGATCACGAAGGGCGCGACCCCGACCACGACTGATCGCCGGGCGGTCGCGCCACCGGTCGGTCAGTCCACCTCGTCGCGGCGCGGCAGCCCGTCCGAATCGCCCGGATACTGAATCACGCGGGCGGCGATCGCATTGGCGCGCTCGAGCGCGGCCCGCGGCGTAGCGCCTTCCAGCCGGGCGCTGATGAAGCCGACCGCAAAACCGTCACCCGCGCCGACCGT
>NZ_JBQDYE010000056.1:0-15743 GCF_052044155.1 Salinisphaera sp. SWV1 | reverse complement strand
CGAAGCGGTCGGCCGCCTCGGTCATGATCATGTTCAACACGCCCATCAGGTTATTGATGGTCTTGGGCGAGAGCGTGACATTGCCGGAGCGTCCGGCGCACTGTGCCACCTCGGCGCGGAAGGCCAGTATGTCCGCCTTGGTGATCTCGCTGACAGGCCGGTCACCGAATGCGGGCAACAGGTGGCGGTTCAGGACCGCTCGGTTGCCCAACTGCGTGTTGCGACGCCAGCGGATCTCGTTCTCGCGCCACCAGGTGTCGGCGAAGTCTTTGAAGAGAGGTGTAGCGGCCCGATCGCTCGCCGACGCGTCGGAAGTGTCGCTATCGAAACGACCAGCTCGCCTACTGTCCGGGAAGTATCGGCGGTATTCGAAAGTGCCGAGAGTTATTTCGGCGTCCATCTTCTCCGCAACGGACTTCATGCGCTTGCGGTTCGCCTTCGTATCATCAAGCGCCGTGTATTCACGGCACCGCACGCCTCGATATTTGAAGTCGAAAAACAACTTGCCGGTGTCTTCACGATTTCTGACTTTAACCATTGCAGACACCCCCACCAGCCATCGGGATGCCGTAGTTTGTGGCATGGCCCGAGGGTTCTTGCGCATCCTCTGTGACGTGGTTTGCGTCATGCTCGCCCGCGGCAATTGGCGTTGATTCAACCTGGAGTTGCGGCTGCCGCATATCACGCTCGATCGCCTCCCAGATGTACAAGATCTTCCGGCCACCGAACGGCCTGAAGTAATGCTTGCCCTCAATGAGCACCGAGTCTTTCAACCGGTCGCGAATCGTTCGAACGTCATAGTGGATTCGTTCCGCCAACGCTTCGGTCGTGAGGTAGGTATTGTTCATGTTAAGCTCCATACGTTGCTTAGAACTGCCTTGCGTCGCGTTTACGCGACGCTTGATGTTCATATTACGCACCGCGTGTCGCTTGTCAACATCTTTTGTCGCGTTTGCGCGACGTATGGAGCGTTAAGTGTGATCCGCTTTAAGGTCAAAGAACTGCTTGCCGAAAAAGAATTCCAAGAGGGACGGGTCATTACGCTGGCGGAAGTGGCCAAGGAAACCGCTATCCATAGAGCTACCCTCTCCAAGATCGCCAACGAGCGCGGTTACAACACGGGTACCGATAACGTGGATCGGTTGTGCGCTTATTTCGGCTGCGAGATACAGGAATTAATGCAGCGAGTTCCTGAGTAGCGTTAGCGAGCAGTGCGGCCACAAGGCCCATAGCCTTACGGTCATTCAGCGCATAACACGCGGCAAGCTGTCCCTCGAACTGGCCCTGGATTGGCCCGCACAGGGCCCGGAGCGTAAAGCAGCACACTAAGGAACGGCGAGTATTAAACGAGTCGTTCTAGATAAACGGAGTCGCTAAAGGCGCTAAGCGATTGTTAGCGCGAAAAAAAAGACCACAAGCCGTCGGCTTCTGGTCTTCTTCTGATGGCGCGCCCGGAGAGATTCGAACTCCCGACTGCGGTTCGTAGCCGAAATTAGTGTCATTGTTTTGAATGCCATTATTTTTTTTCAGTCGACGTAAATCGATCTAAATCACTTAATTTTTATTGTATTTACGCTATTCTTTTGCGTAGTCATTCCCCGAATCACGCCTATTGTCGCTGACTAAGGCCGCGGGTTCGGCTACGCAAAAGGCGATGTCGTGGGCTCAACGCCAACCCCGAAAACTGACCGTATAGCGGCTTTCGCTCAGAACTGCGGCATACCAATCGTCGCCAACGAACACAGCGTCCGCGTTTCTCGTCTGACGCACCCCGCCCTGGCAATACTGGACAACGGATATGTCCCGAAAGGTCGGGTCATCGCGACCGAGTTACGGCGCTCGGTCGATCTGCTCGCCGATCTGTACTCCCGCGAGGAACACGAGCGCCTCGCGCAGCTGGCACAGCTAGCGGAGGCCTTTCATGTCCAGTTCCACCGAGATCCAACCCGAGCTCAAGGCAATATGCACCCGATGGCAGGTGCACTGGGCCTTTCCTATTATCACGGTGCTCTCGTTCCTCGCCGAGGCGAGCACGCAGCGCTGGGCATACTACGCGCCACTCTCCTTCGCGTAATCACCGCAAGGATGGGAGACGCCGCGACTCGGGCAGCAGCTCGACGTATCCGTGATGTCCTCACCATCGAGCCCACCAAAAAATTCGATCATGACGCGTCGCCACCTCTGGCTGATCGCTGGCACCCAGGAATCGACGCGAACGAATTCGAACGACTGGTCTCTCCTTACTTCGTTGAACAAGACGAATCGCCGAAGTGCTTCGCTCGCGCTGCGCTGACGCCCGCAAAGGGAGCGACTCCCAAAGCTAAAGGCATCCCGCCGACCTCTCCGCCGACCGAGCCTCCCGCGGGGCCAATACCACCTGATGAGCCAGGAACACCTCATACGCCGGGGCCTGTCGCGATTAAGACCCCGCCGGAGACGATTCGTCCCGGGGGGCTGGTCGGTATCCAGGATTTCCGAACACCGCCCGGCTCGCTTGACGCGCCGCCTGCAGATGAGATCCCGCCCGATGATTTGGAAGGCCTACAACGAGCGTTCACCCTAGATTTCTATCAAGACGAACACGAACCGCTCGAGGTCGGATCCAGCGACAGATTCGAATCCGCCACATTCGAGTTCGAGCAGGCGACCCGGCACCATCTGGAAGGTGCTCTGCTGCCCGATACGGACCGCACGCTCACAACCATAGAGGCCGGCAGCATATGGCGCCTCCTGATGGAGATCCTGGCATCCACACAGGACGAGACTCCCATGGATATGGCGGCGGCTCTTTGCGCATCGCTCATGCTGCTGACGGGCCGACGGCGGATCGAGTGTCTTCATGCGATGGTGAACTTCGCCCGGGGGATCGAGAGTACCGTCGCTGGCGCGGTGCATCTGACTTCGGAGACCTGGACGACCACGATTCAACCTCTGCCAGAGCTACGCGACCTCCCCTCGGAATGGTTCGAGGCGACCTCAGCGGGGCTACAACTTCCATTGCCTCCGCCGCTTTCACTCGCTCTATCAACATGGCGCGAACGTCTGACATCCGAAGAAATCTCGGCCCTCGGGCAGAGCGAGAACTGGCAGCGAGCATGGTTGGATTTGCGAAACCGGCTACGGCAGAGCTGTTCCCGGTTTACCGAGACGCGGTGCATTCACACACTTGCGGTTCAGACTTTTGCGCAGACCGGCCATCTGCGGGACGCTCAAATGTTATCGGGCTCTTCACTCGAGCATTCGACAGCGGCAGGACACTACTACGCTACTCCGGCCCACCGAATGACGTCCATATACTGCGACGCACTCCAAGCCATGGGAATCCAGGTTGAGAGTCGCGCGTTACCCGATCGACGCCTGATCGGCGCACCGCGGGCCGCTATTCAATGGGAGAAAGCATGCGAAGCGGTGGAGGCGATCACCGCGCGAACCGAAGACTCGGTCCGACTGAACAAGGCGCCCCTCGCAAAGGTGGTGGAAGGCACTCATGCTCTCGGCGCCTATCTTGCCGTCCTTTTTGGCGTCTGCACCGCCCACCGATTCACGTCATCCATCGGCGCGATGACCCGTCGCGATTTCCTAGTCTCCGACGCCGGCATGGGTCAGTGGAGCTTGGGCCTGGTCGATGACAAGTCCACCACACCCGAACTAGACGCCCGAATTTGCGTGCTGCCTCCCCTATTCACCGAGCAGTTGCACGCCTATCTTCGCCAGCTCGAGCGCGTCCAGCGCCTGCTGGCTGACCGAAAAGACGTCGACGCCTTGTTATTGGAACGGGTTCGCGCGGCATTGGATGGCACCGGTCCTTTGTGGTTCGCACGTGATGCAGAAGCCGCGACGGCCGACACGACAAGACTCGACCGAAACACGCTGGCCAGATTGTGGCCACAGTGGGCCATCCCCCTCCCGCTGATCCGGCATTTGTTTGCCAGCAATGCGCACCGCTTCGACATTGCCGGGTCCGATATCGCGCTGCAGATGGGCCATAGCATCGGAGACTCGACATTCGATGCCTGCGACCCGGATTCGCCAGCGGCGTTCGGCAATCGTATCGCCGCCAACGTGCAGCGCTACGTGGAGGCGCTCGGATTCCGACGGATCGGGGTCGCCCGGCGCTACGACCCGCCAGCGGCACTTGCGCCACCGCCTGCCGACACGATGATCGCCGAACACAAGCGGCTTGAAACAATGCGTCAGCGTCGTCGTGGCTTGAAGCTGCCAGAGCCGACGGAGGCCGAGTACCAGCGCGGCGGCGAATGGGTCGACGCATTCGCCGTCCATGCGGCGCCGGAAAACGACAGCGAGTGGTTGATCGAGCCGCAATCGATTCAGCAGTTACTCGCCGATTCGCAGGCCGAGCCGTTGGGCGTGCAGCAAGCCATACGCGCTCAACTGGCTGCGTTGCTCGCCCGTCGGCGCCAGACGGTATCGAACAGGCGGACGCGCCGACGCCCGTTCGTGCCGCAATTGCAATCGCCGGATAACAGCTATAACGAATTTTCGCGGCTCCATTTCGACGCGTGCCGTTGGGCGCTGGCCATAGAGGCCGCCGCGCTGGCGGCCCTCGATCGGGGCGTGCGCCATGATGAGGAAGATTCGACGCTGGCAGCCACTACGATACTGCTGGCCAGTTATGGCGCAGGCACGACGATTCCCCGTCTGCGCCACCTGCTGGATCCGGAGCTGCCCTTTCACACGTTCGAGCAATTCGACGCCGGCGTGGTTGCCGAAGTACCGCTCGGGCCAAGCGGCTCACGACAGCCGAACGGAGAATGCCAGATCCTGACCGGCGATTGCGTCGCACTCCTCTCGTACATTCGTCGCTGTCGTTCAAAGCCGGTGACTCAGCGACAGATCGAGAAAGCTCTGACCGAGCAGCCGGAACTCCGCACCTTGCTGCCTCAAGATACCGGAGCGAGTCTTGACGATGTTTTGGTGCTGATTGCCTTGGGCCGTCAGTGTCATATTCCCGGCACGCGCAGTGCCTGGGAACGCGGCGTACTCGACAGCATCGGGCCTTTACTGAGCCGGCTGGCCCCCCTCTTCTCGTCACGCGTCGAAGCGCCCGCCGTTCCCCCGCTTTCAAACACCTCATTCGCGGCAGGCGGCACGCTAATCAATCGCAAGAAAGCCCTTGCTGAATATCGGCGGCTCAGGCGCCTGACGCATGACATCGCCTCGGGACGCGATGTCGCGAACAATCGCCGCCGTCTGATCGAGCGTGCTCAGGAACTGCAGGACCGCTATGGATCGACCAGCCTCATCTCGATGCTGGCTGCGTTCGTCATCTATTTGCGCCAAAACCGCGGTCTTGCAGATAGGTCGGCCTACGATTACCTGACCACCCTCGGCACACGACTGATCCGTCGTCTCGGCGCCGGAGATATCCACGCCATGGATCCGGACGACCTGGAACAAGCGCTCAGGCACATCGCCGTCGAATCGAGATCCGGTGGTCAGCGAGCGAGCGCCAGTACCGTCGCCTCGGCAGCGTCTCATTTTTCCGAGATACTCGATCGCATCGGGGTCGAGATTGACCTGTCGAGGGCGTTCGATGGGCTGACGTTCAGCGCGCAACGCCATCCCGGCTACTTCTCGAATCAGGAAGAGAACGTCGCGATCGAGTCGGCCCTATCGTCGACCACGCATCGTGCACTCACGACGCTCTCAGTCGACACGACCGCAGACACCGCGACCATCGGAGAAGCCGGCGCCCTCATTCAGATGGCAACTGGCCTCCGACTGAGCGAGGTCGCCGGCCTGATGTCGCGCGATTTCGCCCTCGACAACCAGCAGTTGTCGATCCATGTGCACCCGATCAAGCGACGACAACTGAAGACGCTATCGAGCCGACGCGTCGTCGTGGCGCCGATCGCAGGCGGGATCGACCGACAACTGAAAGCGTTGCTCGAGCGACTACGCTCACGGATCGGGAACACGGGAGATCTTTTGCTGGCGCCTGATATCGGTACCGATGTACCGGCTATAGCGCGCACGATTTCGAGCGGATTTCGAGCCGCCGCCTCAACCCATATCGACGGCTCCAGCGCACGCGGGCACATCGCACGTCACAACGCCGCCACGGCCGCAGTCTTGGCGACCCATCCGAGTCGGATGACGCAAACCATGAGATTGCTCAAGCCTCTCGCGCATAGCGACGGTACTTGCCGCCGCCTCGAACCGCTCAGCCGCTTGCCTGCACGGCTTCAGTTTCGCTATCTGGCGAAACAGCTGGGGCATGGCACCCCCACTACGACGCTCACCTGGTACGCGCATGCGCTGCCTCTATTACATGCTCAGACCACCCCGTGGCTTGGTCTAACTCGCCAAACAGAAGCGAAGCTCCTCGGCCGTAAGGTCAGTGATATCGACCGATGGCGTGGGCGCCAGGGCGGCACACATATCAGTCACAATGACACGTTTCTGAACCGCTTCAATCCAGAGTGGATCCCGGCACTGATGCATCGTCGGGTTCGCATCACGCCCGAAGCGCAGCCCTCAGACACTCCTGACCCGGTGGACTTGTCCGAGCTATCGGGCGAGCTCGCCGCCTGTGTGGCGTTGACCGTACGCGAAGGCGTCAACGAGTACACGGCCTCAGGACACTGGGGGATCACGGTCGATCGGTACCGAGCCATCGTCGAGTTCCTGGGCGAGCGGGATCGCGGGCTGCAGATCGGATATTTGACCGGGCGCCGCATCAGGCCACGCCGCCATCTCCGGATACCCCGCGCTCACGATTTACGCCGCATCTTTCGCAGTATCGACCAGGCCCTGGAGCAGGGCTCTTTAGACAGCTTAGCCCTGCGTCGATGGCTATTGCGCCAACTGCCCACCGACAGCCGGGAGTTGGTATTCGACGACGAAACGATCGGCCTGGCCGATGCCGTACGACGTCATAAAAGAGCGACCACGACCGGGCAGCAGTCGACCGCCGCGATAATCGAGCTGCCACCCTCTGATCGGTCCCTGCTGCTGCTGATCGCGGCCGCGATCAGTTGGGCTCGTCACAACTGACGGGCGAGCGGCGAGCCATCGTCTTACGATGAAATTCGAGAGCTCACGCCCTGCCCTATGACGTGTAGTGGCCGCCGCTCGCAATAGTGTCGGCAGTGGAGGCCCGGCATGGCACACGCCAACTCAAGAGTTCAGAAGCACCGCGACGCCCCGCGAGTACTATCTGAGTCACTCACAGGCCTGATTTTTCCAAGTCTGGCTGCTCAGTTATCGGGGAGAGGGTCACTTATTCTTTCTAGCTCATGGATGCGCAAAAGATCCAGTTTTGGTGCCGGGTTATTCTATTGCTTCGAAATAATAGGGACTAATAGCGGGAAGATCAGAATGGCGCCAAGTTAAACCAATTCGACGGCGTAATTCCGTAGTTTGACGCGACTGATGCGGCGATACTGTCGCATACCAAACGCCACGCTTTATTTGCCCGGCTCTCATCTGCAAACGCGCCGTTGCAAGCTGCGATCGCGCCCTCAGAAATGGGCCGATGAACGGGCACGGATTCCACGTCCTTCGCTCAGTCAGCTCGGCGCGTGCTTCAGGCGCTTGATACTGTGGCGACAGCTACATCAGACCTGCCGGGGCGGTTTCAGCCGACGCCGATTATTTAGTCGCGAGAACACCTTCTCGGCATTCTTTTCACAGGTCCTGGATGCCAGGAGAGCTGGCCTATGCTGCATAGAGAAGTTTTACTGCTGCCCTGCGGATATACCGCACGGCGGGCCTCGGAGCCCGCCGTGCGATCGTTTCCCCGTCGCGGCGTTTATTACATCTCGCCGTTATTGAGCTTTTTCAGAGCCTGCTTGTACAAAGCGTAGTGATCGCCCTCGTCGGCCGCGATTTGCCGAAATACCCCGGCCACCTTGTGATCGCCAACGTTATCAGCCTGTTTTGCGAATTTGACATACATCTGCGAATTTTCGTAGTGCTCACGAGCCATGCTGCCGAGAAGGTTTTTCTTGTCGCTTTTAACTAGGCCGGCGGCATCCGCCTCACGGGCGAAATGCTCATAGGCCTCCACCTGGGAGTTCTGGTGGAATAGCTTGGCGAGATCCGGATGGCCCGATTTCCGTGCTTTTTCAGCGAAGTCTTGGTATTTGAGGTGGGCAAACGCTTCGCCATGCATCGCGTGCATGAGGTTCTCCTTCGTCTGCGGATTCAGAGAGTCACCCGCAAATACAGGGCTGACAAAACTCAGCCCGACGGCCACCAGTGAAATCGACAGAACGTTTCGCAATGTTTTCATGATTAATCTCCATTTGGCCCGTTAGGGTGTTTCGACTGGAGATTTCGAGTCTCAGTGAGCGACCTGACGAAAACCTGACCGCCAATCGATCCGAGCATGAAAGTTTTGTGACTGTCAGGATTTCGTCAGCTGGGAGAACGATAGTAATCCTCGAATACAGCAAGGGTTGCATTCATCAACCAAGGAGCGTTTCGATGATTTTGAGGAAGAGCGTGATTGCAGCCGCGTCGCTGCTGGCGATGACGGCGTTGTCAACCGCGGCGTTGGCGAGCCCGCAATGCACGGACAAGCCCGAGTCCAAATGGCTGAGCGAAAAAGCCATGAAGGCAAAGATCAAGCAAATGGGCTACGGCGAGATAAAGATTTTCCGCAAGACCGCGAGTGGCTGCTACGAGATCTATGGCTATACCGGGGACGGCCATCGCGCCGAGGTCTACTTCAACCCCATCGACGGCAGCGTCGTCGAGAAGAATGTGGACTGACCAGTATGGGGAGCCTCCAGGATGAAACGTCGTAAGGCGGATATGTCTGGTCCCGCGCGTGCCCAGGTCAAGGTCTGGGATCCAATAGTGCGGCTGTTCCACTGGATCGTGGTAACGGGCGTTACGCTCAACTATTTTGTTCTGGAGGCTGGCAAAACGGCGCACCGATATATGGGCTACATAGTCTTCAGCGCCTTAGTAGTTCGACTCTTGTGGGGTTTCGTAGGCTCCCGCTACGCCCGGTTCAGCGAATTCGTAGTGGGCCCGGCTATCGTGGCCGGGCACCTCGGTCGAACATTGCGATTACGCAGCCCGCGTTATATCGGTCATAACCCGGCCGGTGGCGCCATGATGGTCGTATTGATGATTCTGCTTGCCGCCATCTGCATCACAGGCTGGATGCAGACGCTGGATGCGTTCTGGGGTGTGGCGTGGGTTCAGAACGCGCATATGCTATGTGCTAACTCGATTATTGCGCTAGCCTTAATCCATGTGCTTGCGGCGATCTTGGAAAGCTTCGTCCACCGGGAGAACCTGATTCTGGCAATGATTACCGGTCGCAAACGCGCATCAACTACGTCGGGCCACGCCAATGAAACTTCTGCTGGTCGAAGATAACCGGCGCCTAGCGTTCTTGCTCGCGGATGCGCTGCGCGAGGAGGGCTTCACGGTCGACAGGGCAGAAACCCTGCGCGCCACCGGTGAATTGTGTGGCACCCAGCCATATGACTTGCTGTTACTGGATCTGGGAATGCCCGACGGCGACGGGCTGGATTTCGTTCGTAAGCACAGGCGGCGCGAAGACGCCTGCCCGATTCTAGTGATCACTGCCCGCGGTGCACTGGACGACCGGGTGGCGGGGCTGGACGTCGGTGCAGACGACTATATGGTGAAGCCCTTCGAGATCCCGGAGCTCGCGGCACGGTGTCGAGCGCTTCTGCGCCGTTCGGTGCCGGGATCTATCGCCAACCTGTCGTTCGCTAACGTGACGTTTGAGGTGTCCAACCGCGAGGTCCGCGTGGCGGATCAGCCGGTCAGCCTGGCGCCCCGCGAGCTCGATCTGCTCGAGCGTCTTATTCTCCGTGCCGGCCACGTCGTGCCCAAAGCACGACTGGAACAGGTCTTGTATACCCTTTCCGACGAGGTTAGTCCGAACGCCGTGGAGGCTTCTGTATCCAGGCTGCGAAAGCGACTCAGGCAGGCCGGGGCTGCAGTCGTTCTGCATACCGCGCACGGCGTCGGCTATGCCTTGGTCGCGAAGACATCGAAGCACGAAGATGTTTCGACCTGACAAATCCGCGGAGACCAGAGTGGACAGGTCCGTCAAGGATCGACGCTTCAGCCAGACCCTCCTGTTCAAGATGTCCTTGCGCATGGGGGGCGTGGCGGCGATTTTTTTCGCCATTCAGGTGGGGGCCGTGATCTGGATGTATGCGCACCGCCCGAACGAGCTGGACCAGTTGCTGGTCTCGGCGGAGGCCCACAGGATAGCCAGCGAACTGCGACAGACATCGCCTGGCGCCGAATTCTCCGTTCCGCCCGATCTGAAGAGGCCACTTTCAGGCAACACCCAACGGGCATTCGTGATACACGATCATCGTGGGCGCGTGGTGGGACGATACAACGACGGGGATCTACGGGGGGCCGACACGCCCCCTTCATCTTTCGTAAAGATCCGTACGCAGCGCGAGACGCTGAACGACCAATTTCTGCTCTCGGGAACCCGGCGTGTCATGGTGGACGGACATCCCCTGTGGGTGAGCGTGGCGATCCTCGGTCAGGGCTTCGAGCCTTTCATTCCCGTTATCTTCAACGAGATCCGCGTCCATGTTCTGTTTCCAGTTGTATTGATCACTTTGCTGTTTCTGCTTTTCAACTACGGCGTCGTCAAGCGCACATTGAAGCCGCTGAACGACACCACCGAGACTGTCAACAAGGTCGATCCCACGGACCCCTCCGCTAGAGTCCCCTCGTCGAGTTACTCATGGGAATTGCAGGCCCTTACGGAATCCACCAACCATATGCTCGAACGCGTGCAGCGATCCATGCATATGCTCCGGGATTTTTCAGGGAATGTGGCTCATGAGCTGCGCACGCCGCTCGCCATCATGCTGCTTACCATTCGTAAACTCCCGGATGACCAGTTCCGCGAAAGTCTCCACAGGGACGCGCTCGGTATGCGACGACTGGTAGAGCAGTTGCTTGACCTCTCCCAGGCAGAGTCGCTGAACGTTCAGCGGGACGCGGCCAGGGTGAATCTCGGGCAAGTGGCCCAGACCGTCGTCGGGGAGCTCGTTCCGCTCGCCTTATCGCGCCAGCGTTTCATCAATTATTCGGACGAGGGCGCTCCCGAGATAAGAGGGCACGAGGAGGCGATTGCTCGGGCGTTGCGGAACGTTGCCGAAAACGCGCTTGTGCACACCCCCGTGGATACCGGTATCGAGGTGACCAGCGGTCCCGGTCCCAGCTATGAGGTACGCGACCATGGGCCTGGCATACCCCAAGCCAGTCGCCACCGGGTGAAGGAACGATTCTACCGTGGTACTGGCGAGAAGTCCGGTGGAGCCGGCCTGGGTCTTGCCATCGCGACCACGATCGTCGAGGCGCATGGCGGGCGTCTCGAAATAGAGGACGCTGCTGATGGTGGCGCGCTGGTTAGGCTGACGTTCGTCGCGCAGTCGGGCGAACATTATGACTTGCAGCCGTCCCCGCCGGAGCGTCCAAGTGACGGCCCGAGAGCTCGAGGTCAGAGGAGAATGGCGCTAAGTTAAGGCTGCGCAGCGCGATAATCTCGTGGTCTGTGGCGGCAAGTACAGCGATAATATCGCATGCCAAACGCCGCGCTTTATCTGCCCGGCTTTCATCTGCAAGCGCTGCGCCGCAAACTGCGAGCGCGCCGTCAGCAATGAACTAATTGCGGGAACATGTCGCGATGCTGTCGATCGATGCCCGGCTCCGCATCGGATCGCGCTTCGAACGGACCGCGATTTGATCCATACCGACGGTTACGACCAAACACCCTATCGACCAGCGATCGGATCCGGCGTCCTGGATGATCCGCTGGGACGAAATCCGTCGCCAGCGCATGACCGCCAACAATGTGGTGGCTTTACCCAGCTAGGCGTCGGGTGGCAGTGCGTCGTGGACCGACGCCGCGTTGCCACCTTCCAGCACAGCCAGCGGTGTGGCGCCGTCAAACACGGGCAGCGGCGTGTTGAGCCAGCGCCAGGCGCTTTCATGGTCGGGAAACCGTGCCAGCACTTCGGCGAGTCCGAGGATGGGTTGACCCTCGGCATTGAGCTGGCCCGCCGGTAGACGCCAGCTTCCTAGATCGGAGTCCTTCCAGCCGATGAGCTGGCCGCGCCGAACGCGATTGCGAACGGTCTGGCCGGACTTGACCCCGATGCGGACGGCGAACTCGTTCACGTTGAGCAGTTCAGCGGCATCAGGTGCCGCCGCGGCGACCGCGGGCGCCTTGGTCCGCCTGGCCGCCCTGGTCCGCGTGGTCGCCGTGGTCGGCTCCGGTCGCTTTGGTTCGGGTCGCTGCGGCTGAGGCGCGGACGCCCCGCACACGATATTGATCAGCCGCTCGGCCCTGTCCTCAACGCCGACCTGGCGAGCCGCCAGACGCGCAAGCCGCAACAGGTTTTGCCTGATCGCCAGCCGACTCATTCCGTGTCTCCCGGCGCGATGACACCCGGTTGGCCGGGCCTCGATCCAATGACGTTCTGGGTCACCATATCCACTTCCATAATGCAGATCCCATCCATGCCGGCCCATCATACCGCGGTGATCCGCTATCCGGCTTCGTGATCGGCCGCAATACCAATGAACGCGGGAGTGGTGGAGTCGCCAGCGGAACTACCCCGCCAGGCGCTCACAGATCCGGAGTGAACCTCTCGATTCATCCGGCTCTTCTCATCCAGCGGTTTAGCCGTACACAAACTCCCAATGGCCAAACAAACTCGGATGGTGTGCCCGGTATCGGGCAAGCCACTTCAGGGATCGATTGTTCGATCCACGCAGATGCCGAAATTTCTTGCAGGCCCATTTTTCAATTCGATGATCCAGGCGCCACAGGAAGCGCTTCAATAACCCGGGATAGAAAGACCCGTAATAATTGATACAGCCTCGGATCGTGGGATTGAGCCACCGTGCCAGATCATCCAGGGACAGTTCCGACAGGCGCGGGAACCGCCACCCGCGGATGACATCCCCCATTCGCTTGAGCGATCGTGGGCTCACGGCCGGATGAAATCCCGAGAATAACCAGCCACGGCGATTCATTTTCGTTTCGGATGACCATGCCGGGCTCAAGGCCGCTCGGGCGGCCGTGTTCCCGGCAGGGGGACCCCACCGGCGCGATGCGGGCGCGCCAGATTCAGCGCATCGCGCCGGTCGGTCTTGAGCCGATCCGTGGCACGGCGCGGCATCAAACCGGTGGCGACCACGATACAGTCGCGGCCCATCTGCGCGACTGACGATGCAGGCCGTAGCCGCCCGTCCCGGCTCCGTAGCACACACCCAGCACTTCACCATCCGGCGACAGCTTGTGCATCAGGCGATTGAGCGCCGTCCGCGTATTGGCAATCTCGCCACGGTAAACCGGCTCGGCGCGACCAGCGGCTGCCACAGCCACCGCGATCGTTTCCTTGTGGACATCCAGACCGACGTAAACGCTAAACTCGACCCTGACCCGCCCTGCTCAATGTGGCTCTGCTTGGAAACGATCCCGTCCTCAACGTAACCCACGAGCGTTGAGGACGGGCAGGTCAATCCATGGTGTCGAAGGCCGTGGAGGGAATCCTCAGCGCGGCAGCGCTTTGGGCGGTCAACAGCAGTGCTGTTGGCGACGATTCAAGTCATCGCTACAAATTAGTACGCCCGTCGTTCAATGATATGGCGACAAGAGCATCTATTTCTGATTTGCGTGGCTTTGACCCCGGCGCTCGGACTGCGACTCGTCCCCCTACCATTGCTCTCTGTGTAGAGTCCTGCCATGTACCACTTCCCCCGTCTTTGCATCGAGGAACAGCGTTTTCGCGCGATGCTCATGACCAAAGGCGAACATATCCTCCAAACTGCCGGCTTTGGCGTCGAATGATTGGTTCCCGATGCGACCTGTCTGCCAGTTGTCTTCTATGAAGCGGAGAATCGAGCTGGTATCAGTAACCGAATGCGCAACAAAATTTGTCTTCGCATACGGCGATATCACCAGCAATGGCTGACGCGGCCCATAGCCGCAACGATCTTCGTAGATTTTCCCATTGGTTTGGCCACACAGCTTAGAACCGTCGAGCGTATCGTTTATCGGGTCGCTGGATTGGCTGATGATCGGCCCCATCACATGGTCGTACCAACCATCGGAATCATCATAGGCAATAATGATCGCAGTATGCTTCCATTGCGGTAGCCGCTGAATACGATTAATCGTATGCACGAGAAAATGCTGCTCGTCCAACGGGTCGGATGCGCTAGCGTGTCCGGACTGGTAAAAGCTCGGCTTAAGAAAGGAAACCGCTGGCATATTGCCGGCCTTTGCGGCTTTCCAGAAGTCGTCCAGATCATATTGGTGGTTGGCCTGGTCGGAATGACCTATCATCCGGACAGAACTCGGTGGCAGATGAGCCGGGTTCGATGTCGACTTGTAGAACTGGAAGGGTTCAATAAACGCGATGTAATCGTCAATCGTGGCCCCCGCAATATTCATATGTGAGGAGTCGCAGACCGGGCTGCCGTCCTTTTGACGCGCGGTGGGCTTAAACCCGCCGGAAAACCAACCCCATGTGATTTTTTTGTCGTTGAGCAGATCGCCGATATTTTGCCCGGTGAGTTTAATCTGGTTATTTGGGTTAGCGCAGTCATCGAACTTCGGAGACGGATTGCCTATGACGGTGCCGTTGGCAACACCGCCTGCATTGGCTGGTATCGCGCCGTGGGTTTGGCCGCTTATGAGGTTGATATGACCAACAGCGGAAGGCCCGAACGTCGTGTCGAAAGTGTTATCGCTCATCGCGAAATGTTGGGCGTAATTCCACATCGCTGTGACAGTGTTGCCATCGTAATAGTCCATCACCGTCGACCCGCCGCCACAGCCCGTGGACTGCACGAACTTGTTCATTAGCCCGCCGTTGAACGCGTTCTGCTCAGCTTTGTAGCCATGATTGTTGTCGCAGGTCACCGCTTGGCTACGGGGTAGTCTTTGCGGGTTGGCCTTGTTGGGATTATTGGTCAGTAATTCCTGCGTCAAGCCGTTCACGGACGGGGTATCCGCTCGTGCGTGAAACTGGGGTACGCCGGCTGGATTCTTTGCTTTCGGATAGGTCCCAAAATAGTGATCGAAGGAAATGTTCTCGTCGAAAATCACCACAACATGCTTGATCGGCGTCGTCGTCTGGCCCTGCTGATTCGAATGATCATGGTCGAAACGATTGTGTTCATGCTGCGCGAACGCAGGCGTGGCGGCCAGACACGCGGCGAGGGCCGCGCTGCCCAACGACAGTTTCATATTCACTGGATGCGTCATTGAATTCCCCAATGGCAGTTATTGTTGCGGCTCTTCGCGAGCTCTGAACGGGCCTCTGACCTCGGCGCCGTCCAGCAAGCAGGGAGGCGCGCCCAAGGCCGACACACCAGTCCGCGACCGATACCACCTGGCATTAGCCAGACTTGAGAAGCTAATGAACGCTCATGACGGCTTGATGATGCCCGGCAAAAAAGGACAACCCACCAGACATGTCACCCGCGTGAACAGCGAGCCTGCAGACGCAACGATGCAGGCCGATCGGATGACCAAGATCAGGAAGTGGGCGGAGAGCCAGGCGGCCTTCTGTGCCGCCCACAGCCTGTCGCAGATGAGCTTTCAGCACTAGAAACGACGCCTGAAGTCGTCAGCATCGCCGGTCTAGGGCGCTGCTGAAATAGCGCCCTAGGAGTCTGTCGGACTGAGCCCCGGCGGCGTGACCTGTTTGTCGCGTGCCGGACGTTGCGTCCCGTTTTTTTCG
>NZ_JBQDYE010000055.1:0-17047 GCF_052044155.1 Salinisphaera sp. SWV1 | reverse complement strand
GGTCTTTTGGTCTTTCGCGACGGTTACAGGTGATTGGACTCCCTCCGGATCGCGCTGCTACTCCATATATAGGGGAGAGTCGTCGGGGCCAAGGGGCTCGGGCCAATCCGGGATATATGGCGCAAGGCGATTCGATCAGGCGGCAAATTGGAGTCGCGCCAGTTCGGCATACAGGCCGTTTTCGCGCAACAGACTGGCATGCGTTCCCTGAGCGATGATGCGGCCTTCATCCATGACCACGATGCGGTCAGCGCGCTGGACGGTAGACAGGCGATGGGCGATGACCAACGTGGTGCGTCCGACCGCCAGCCGCGCGAGCGCTTGTTGAATGGCCGCTTCCGACTGGGCGTCGAGTGACGAGGTGGCTTCGTCCAGCAACAGCAGCGGGGCGTCGCGCAGGATCGCACGGGCGATCGCCAGGCGTTGCCGCTGGCCACCGGACAGTCCCACGCCGCGCTCGCCGATCATCGTGTCGTAGCCTTGGGTCAACGCCTCGATGAAGTTATGGGCCTCGGCCGCACGCGCGGCGGCGCGCACTTCGGCATCGCTGGCTTCGGGCCGGCCGAGACGAATATTGTCAGCCACGCTGGCCGCGAAGATAACGGTTTCCTGGGGGACCAGTGCGATCGATTCACGCAGTTCGGCCACCGACAACATCTTCAGGTCGATCCCGTTCCAGCTGATCGATCCGGCGGCAGGGTCGTAAAACCGAAGCAACAGCGACAGCAACGTGCTCTTGCCGGCACCCGAAGGTCCGACCAGCGCTACGGTCTGGGCGGGGGCGATATCCAGCTCGATATCGTCAAGCACGCGTTGACTGGCACGTGTCGCATAAGCGAAAGCCACATGGTTGAATCGGATATGCGCCTGCCGAGGCGTCGGCAACGGTATCGGCACGGGTGGCGAAACGATGCGTGAACGCTCGGCAAACAGATCGTCGATACGTCCCATCGCGCCGGCGGCCCGGAGCACCGACCCCCAGACATTGCTGATCGAGCCCACCGCGCTGGCGGCGAATACGGCATACAGCACGAACTGGCTCAGCACGCCGACTTCGAGCGTACCGCCCAGGACGTTGAGCGCGCCGATCCAGAGCACAAGGGTGATGGCGCCGAACACCAGTACCACGACGCCGGCGATCAACGCGGCTCGCATGCCGATGCGCCGACGCGCGGTATCCAGGGCACGAACGATGGCCTGCCCATAACGTTCCGCTTCGAGATCCTCGCGACCGTAGGCCTTCACTGTGGCGACGGCGTTGAGTGTTTCGTTACTGATCGCGCTGGCGTCGGCCAGTTGGTCCTGACTACTGCGCGACAGCCGTTGTACCTGACGCCCGAAGACGAGGATCGGCACGATGACCACCGGAATGATCAGCGCGGTCAGGCCGGCCAGATGCGGACTGGTCCAGACCATGGCCGCGCTCGCGCCCGCGAGCATGACGATCGAGCGCAACGCGGTCGATATCCCCGATCCGATCAGCGTCTGTACCAGCTCTGCGTCTGTGCCTAGGCGCGAAATCAGTTCGCCGACACGGCTGGTGTCGAAGAAGGCGATGTCCAGAACCATGAGATGGTGATACAGCGCTCGGCGCAGTGAGGCCAACGCACGCTCACCCAGCAGCGTGATGCAGAAGTAACGCAGCGCCATGGCCAGCGCATAGACGAGAGCGACCAGAAAAAGAGCCGCGAACGTCCGGTCGACGGCGGCCGCACTATCGGCAGAAAAGCCGTGGTCGATCATGTGACGTACGGCCACTGGAAGCGAGAGGCTCGCTCCCGAAGAAAGTGCCAGCGCTGCCAGCCAGCCCTAGGCTAGTCTCCGGTGCGGCCGCAGAAAAGGCCACAAACCGAGCAGCGCCGATAGCCGATGGCTGAGATTCGTTGCGCGGGTGCGAGCCTTGGTTGTGATCATGTGGTTTTGTCCCTTTCACCCCGATGGCAACAGAGGATGGAATGCGAGACTTAAGATACCGTGACCCCCTCCCCGATAACTGAGCAGCCAGACTTGGAAAAAACAGGCCTGTGAGTGACTCAGATAGTACTCGCGGGGCGTCACGTTCCCGAGCGAGCTGTGGGTCCGATCCGCATTGTATTCGATGAGCCAGTTCTCGATGTTTTCCTTTGCACCCTCCAAGCTCAGGAACCAGTGCACGTTCAGCCGATGGCGGCCAAATGGCGTGATATAGTAAAATGCATAGCGTTTCGCAGCATAATGCAATGCGCGCATTCAAATCCGAAGTCAGCACGATCTGCGAAATACTGGATCTGCCGGACACCCAACCGGCGTCCTACCTGCATCTGAACGACGCACTCAAGGACGGATTGCCGCGTCACGTGATCGAGCACGTGGCGAGGACCCTTGGTATTCCGGCCGCGACCTTTCGCCGCTATATCATTGCCGATCGGACCTATCAGCGCCGGGTCCGTCGCGGCGAAAATTTCACGCGCGGTGAGAGCGAGAAACTTTACCGGGCGGCGCGCATCTTTGCGCAAACTAACCAGTGCTTTCGAAACGAATGCAAGGCTCAACGGTTCTTGACGATGGAACATCCGCTGCTTGATGGCCATGTGCCTATTGAACTGGTCATCGAGTCGGAAGCGGGCTTCCAGGCGGTTGCCGAGGTCCTATGACGCCCGCCAGGCGGCGGAGGCGGCGCGGGATGTCGCGGAGTCGAAGGCGATGACGGCCGCCGAGACAGCCGAGCCCCGAGAGCAGAAGGCCCTCGAGTGTCTGGAGGCGCTGCAGGACCGGCTCGCAACGCGGCCGCCATCGGCCGGGCCCGCGACGGACTCATGACCCCGGGCGGGTCCGGGCACGCATGAACGAGATGTCGTTTTATGTGGAGCGTCTGGATCTGGCCCAGAGCATGGCGCGCTTCTACTGGGTCGGAGTCGAGCCGACGCTGTTCGGCGACTGGGTCACCGTGTGTTGGTGGGGGGGGCGGATCGGTACCGACGGGCGGCGGCAGGAGCAGTGGTACGCGACGTATGGCGAGGCGCTTCAGGCCGCCCATGAGGCTGTCAGGCGCAAGCGTCGCCGCGGTTACCGGCCACCCGCCGAAAGCCGGGCCGTCCATGTCGCGGCCGCCGCCGTTTCGCCAACGGCGGGCCGGGCAACGCCGACGAGTCGGGCCTAGTATGACCTCGATCTGCGGTGACCGCGTGCGGGGCCCTGCAGCAAAAACGCCGGGCGTTCCAGGAGCGGCCGGCGTTTCACACAAGAGTCGCGATCGGTTTCAACGAGCTCGCGATCCAGGATGCCGCCTCGGCGTCGGATGTCAAAAGCCGGCTCCGCGTATTAGGCGCAATGCAGTAAATAAACCACCAGGGAGACTCCCATGTCACTTTCGCCCCGCCTCGTCGCCTCGCTCGCCATTGTGACCACTGTGGCCGGCCTGTCCGGTTGCGCGACCGTCACGCACGGCACGCACCAGGACGTGTCGGTGAAAAGCACGCCGTCCAAGGCCACCGTCTTCGTCGATGGCAAGCAGGTCGGCACGACGCCGATGAAGGCAACGATCAGCCGCCACGCCCACCAGACGGTCAAGCTCACGCACGACGGCTATCAGCCCTACATGGTGCACTTCAAGCATCACGTTTCGGTAGTCACCGGCGGCAACGTGCTCGTTGGCGGCCTCCTGGGTGGCGCCCTGGACGCCGCGGATGGCGCCAACGGCTACAACACGCCCAAGAAACTTGACGTCCAGTTGGTCCCGCTGTCGTCCGCTCAAAACACGGCCCCCGCCGCGACTGCGGCCACCTCTGACGCCAACAGCCACTCCTGACGCCGCGCTCACGCCCGCATGACCTCGCCGGTTGCTCGTCGCCACGGCGTCGGGCGCCGGTATTCTCTATTTATGTTCTGTATATAACGCGCCCGGTTGGGCCACCGCCGGAGGGCCCCCGCGCCAGTAGCTTTCGGCATTGCGGGCCGACCGTTGCGCCATTATCGAGTACATCGCGCTGGACAACCCGGCCGCCGCGATCGAAAACGACGAGCGCATCACGGGCCACGTGAATCGTTTGCTCGCGGCATCCTCCTATTGGCCGGCGCGGTCGGGTCCCGGGCATCCGCGAGCGGGTCATCGTGCAGACGCCCTACCTGGCGGTCTATCGCCAGTCAGGCGACGTGATCGAGATCCTGCGCGTGCTGCACCAAAGCCAGGCGTGGTCTCCGAGAGAAAGCAGCGAATAAAGGCGTTGCGATTATCACGTCATGGTGTATGTCTTGCTGGTCGCTGCCTGAGAGAAGGGGAAGCCCTGTCCGATAGGGCGGAGAGCAGTCACGACAATCATCGGTCATGGCGAATCCCGGTCTTCCCGCAGCCGCGCACTGACGAACACGCCGATCGCGATCAGCAGCAGCAGACCGCCGCATGGGAGGGTCACGGTCGTACCCCAGTGCCAGGGGTCGGCGGCGATCACGCCGGCGAACAGGCCACAACCGGTGGCGATAAAACGCAGGATTCGGGAAGTTCTCATCATCGGGTGGACTCCGCCGCTGAATGGGTATCCGGTGGTGTGTCCGGCTTCAGCCGTGCTGGCGTTGTCGGTGGGCGGTGATCTCCTCTTGGGTGACGCGGCGCAGTTGCCGCAGGTCGTGGTGTGTCGGCTCGAAGCCTTCGCGGTACCAGCCGGCGCGGGCCCAGGCGTCGATCTTGCGTTTTTTCCTGAGCGGATGAAACGGCAGGGCCAGCACGATGAACGGCACCTGGGGGAGGGACGGCCTTTCGAGCGTGACGTGGCACAGGGCCGGGAGCACGCCCATTGGCTCGGGCCCGGCGCTGATCTCGGCGATCGCGATATACAGGGCGGCGGCAACCACGCTGAGCGTGGTCAGCAACCGGTGTTCCGTCAATTCGTCCAGTCGTTCAAAGAGCGATTTCGGGTGGTGATCAAGACTCGGCGCGGCACCCGAGTACCGGGCGTGATGTCTCGCATGGCACGTGTTCCTGCGGTTGTTCTGGAACAAGCCCGAGGCGGCGGGCGGATGGCGCTGGCTATCGGCCCGGAGTGAGTCCGGCCGGTGACGGCTACCGTGATGGGCGGTCATCACGCTCGCTTTCGTTGTCTCACGCCGTCGCGGAGACGCAACCCGAGTGGGACCGCTTGCGTCATCGGAGATTGGGTAGAGGCTGGAACGCACCGAGTGCGGTGTCGGCTTACACAGCTCGGTTACCCGCATCCGCGCCGGCGGCGGCCGATGGGGGCGGTGGTGGCATGTTTGGCGACCTCGAAAATGACATTCCGTTAGAGGCTCTCGAATGGCGCACGTTCTGAGCGATGCCGATTAACAGCGGGCGGTCGCCTCTGCTAATTTTTCTTTGGATACACGCACTAGACATCATGGATTGACCTGCCCGTCCTCAACCATCGTGGGTTACGTTGAGGACGGGCAGGTCAATCCATGACTTGATTAGTCCCGAAACTCAGCCGGGTCACGGAATGACCCAGTCGCTCTGGATAATCAGGCCATGACAGCACAGGAGTGATGTCATGGCGATCAATCGGGTTCAAATGCAACCGGGCTTGTCGATGCGAGAATTCATGCAGCGCTACGGCACTGAAGCCCAGTGCGAGGCCGCGGTGGCGTCCGCGCGCTGGCCGAAAGGCTTTAGTTGTCCGGCCTGTCGGTGCCGGCGGCACACGACGTTCGAGCGCGCGGACCGCACACATTGGCAGTGCCAGCGTTGCCGGCATCAGACCACGGTGACGTCCGGCACGATCTTCGCCTCGACCAAGCTGCCCCTGACGACATGGTTTCTGGCCATGCACTTGATGACCCAGGCCAAGAACAACGTTTCAGCGTTGGAGCTTCGGCGCCAGCTCGGGGTGAGCTACCGGTCCGCCTGGCGGATCAAGCAGAAACTGATGCAGGTCATGGTCGAGCGTGAATCGCGCCGCCAGCTATCCGGGCGCGTCGAGATCGATGACGCCTATCTCGGCGGCGAACGCGCCGCCGAACCCGGCCAGCGCGGCCGCGGTTCACCCAACAAGATCCCGTTTGTGATCGCCGTATCGACCACGGTCGATCGCAAGCCCCATCAAGGGGTCATCCAGTGTGCCCCCTTCACCTCGGCGGCGATCGCCGACTGGGCCAACGAGGCGTTGGCCGCCGAGACCGAGGCCGTCTCCGACGGCCTGCCGGCGTTTCGTGCCTTGCGCGCGGAAGTCGCAAGCCATCTCGCGCTGGTCACCGGCTCCGGCCGGGCCTCGGCCACCCATCCCGAGTTTCGATGGGTCAACATCATGCTGGGTAACCTCAAGAATGCGATCACCGGCACCTATCACGCCTTCAAGTTCGCCAAATACGCATCGCGTTATCTGGCCGACTTCCAGTACCGCTTCAATCGTCGCTATGACCTGCGCGCTATCCTGCCGCGACTCATCTGCGCCGCCGCCACCACGACACCTTGGGCCGAAGATCGGCTCAGGCTGGCTGAGTTTCGGGACTAATCAAGAGATCAGTTGACCGGATAGCCCTGCCATGCGTCGCGAGTTCGCCAAATCCCTCCACCTGCATCGCGCGATCGCCAAGAAGGTGGAAGCCGACTACTCGGGCGAGATCGCCAAGGCCCGTGCGTTTCTGGACCGCCATCGTCCCAATACGCCCCCTAATGCCTGGTGGCTGGTGCAATGGGATCGCGTGCTCGCGGACTACGACAAGCGTGCGTTGATCGACTTGCTGGTGGCCGAATCCGACTATGCGTGCGATATGCGCTCCAGCTCGCCGTTCACGCGGGCCTTGAGCCGGCGTGAGCGAACGGCGCTTCTACAGCAGTTTTCCGCCGCGTGGTCTGTGGGCGCGACTGGAACAATTCTTGAATGAAGCCAGATCAAGTCGGGCTTGCCACCCGCGATGCTGTTCCAATGGTGATACCGCCATCGCCATCGCCATCGCCATCGCCAGGGCGGGATCCGGTGCGCAGGGGATCCCGCCGAGCGTGCGAGCTACCGTTTTTGAGAGGGCGGTTCCCCGCGCGCGGAAGAGGTGTCATGCGCAGATGGGTCCGCCTACCGGGCGAGCTGATCACTGGCCGCTGGCGCCACCGATGCGTGAGCCGGCGCTCGACGATCAGTTCCTGTCCACCAAGGAATTCGCCACCGAGCTCGGGGTCTCGGATCAAACGATGCGCAACCGTCTGCGCGATGGCCTGATATACGGGCGACGTAGCGACCGTGGCCATACGTTTCCCCGGTCCCGGCTGGTCGCTGCTAAACGTCGCGACCAACCGGCTCGCATTGTCCCGGGCTCGACACCGTCTTGCGGTCGTTCAGCGATCCCGACGAGGGCCTGGGCTTGGCTGACGACACCGAACACGGCCTTGGCTGACACCACAGGGGCTCGCCGGGCGCCTATCCAGGAATTGCAGACAGGATCGGTCGAGAAGGTCCAGGCACTGCTCCTGCACAAGGCTGAAACCATCATTGTATGAGCCTCGTCTGGCGAACGAACTCTGCCGGTCGACGTCATCACGACAACCAGAGCATCCTCTCCTGAGCGCCTATTCATCGCGTCGTGGCATCAGGCCAGACGTTCCGGTCGCAATTCCGATGGCGTTTCTTAAAATTCAAGGGGGTATCTGCCACGGAAATTTCGTCATCGCCGCGCCAATCCCTCAAACGCCGTCGTCTGCGGTACGCCACCCCAAGCCGTTTGGCAATTCGGTCTGCTGCTGGGTATATCGAAGTCACAGGCGAAGATGCGATAGGTATGGAAGACGATCGGATTGTCTAAGAGGCGGCTGTCCAGTTCTGGCTTTAGAGAGCCGGTTAGAACCCGAGAACATTCCGCCTTTGGCTCGCTTGTATAACTTAGGCAGCGGATTCGCGTGAGGTGGCTGTTAGGAGCCCCCTCTGTGAATACGGATGCACCGTGGCCCAGCACTGAGACTTTCGTCGAAAACATGTTGCGCTAGGATAGCTAGCCATGATTACTTAGTTCACATCAGGTTAAAACTGTCAGCGTCGATAGTTTTTAGCCGGCTAAATATATAGGGCAAATAAGCTCCCAGCTGCTACTTAGCGGCGAGGGGGCTTTTTTTTTGCGTCAAAGACTCCTGGACAGAGGTAGGCGGATATGAGTAATACACTGATCAAGGTCGATCTCGACACCCCGGCCACCGAGAACCCCCAGGTGCACAACCGCTGGCACCCGGACATCCCGATGGCCTGCTGGGTCAAGCCCGGCAACGATTTCATTCTGGAGACCTACGACTGGACTTCGGGCGCGATCGCCAATAACGACGATGCCTCCGATGTCCGCGATGTCGACCTGTCCACGGTCCACTATCTGTCGGGCCCAGTCGGCGTGGAAGGCGCGGCCCCGGGCGACCTGCTGGTGGTCGACCTGCTCGACATCGGCGCCAAGGAAGAAGCGCCCTGGGGCTTCAATGGCTTCTTCTCGAAGCAGAACGGCGGCGGCTTTCTCACCGACCATTTTCCCCACGCCCAGAAATCGATCTGGGACTTCCACGGTCTGTACACGACCTCACGCCATGTCCCGGGCGTGCAGTTTGCCGGCCTGATCCATCCCGGCCTGATCGGCTGCCTGCCGAGCCAGGATCTGCTCGACACCTGGAACAGCCGCGAAGCCGATCTGATCGCGACCGATCCGGAACGCGTGCCCCCACTGGCCAACCCGCCGGCGCCAGCCACGGCCCATATGGGGGCACTGACCGGCGACGCACGCGCCAAGGCGGCCGCCGAAGGCGCGCGCACGGTGCCGCCCCGGGAGCATGGCGGCAACGTCGATATCAAGGATCTGTCGCGCGGCTCGAAGATCTTCTTCCCGGTCTACGTCGACGGCGGCGGGCTGTCCGTGGGTGACCTGCACTTCAGCCAGGGCGACGGCGAGATCACCTTCTGCGGTGCCATCGAAATGGCCGGCGGCTGGGTGCACATGAAGGTCGAGCTGATCAAGGGCGGCATGGCCAAATACGGCATCAAGAACCCGATCTTCAAGCCCAGCCCCATCACCCCGAACTATCAGGATTATCTGATCTTCGAGGGCATCTCGGTGGACGAGACGGGTCATCAGCACTATCTGGACGTCAACGTCGCCTACCGCCAGGCCTGTCTCAATGCGATCGAATATCTCAAGAAATTCGGCTATTCGGGCGCCCAGGCCTACTCGATTCTCGGCGTCGCGCCGGTACAGGGGCACCTCAGCGGCGTGGTCGACATCCCGAATTCCTGCGCCACGCTGTGGATCCCGTCCGAAATCTTCGATTTCGATATCCACCCCGGCAGCGACGGCCCGACGAAACACATCGACGGCAGTGTCGACGTGCCCATCGCCTACGATTGATAGGAGATCGGCATGCCACTCTACGAATATCGCTGCCCCAAATGCGGTCCCTTCACTGCCAGCCGGCGCATGGCCGAGCGCAACGCGCCGGCCGACTGCCCCGATTGCAGTACGTCAGCCACTCGCATGATCTCTGCGCCCCGTCTGGCCTTGCTCGACGCCGCCCGCCGCCATGCCCACGCGACCAACGAGCGCAGCTCGCACAGTCCTCGGGTCGAAAAAAATCATGTGCATTCGTCGAACTGTGGCTGCGGCAAGCCATCCCAGGCCGCCAACCCGGGCGGGGTCAGAACCCGTACCGGCCACCGGCCATGGATGATCAGCCACTGACGGCGCAATAGTTGCCGCCGCAGGTGGCGCGTCGGCGCGGCGTTCGATGAGGAATACCGCGCCCATTCACCGACAGGACGCAAAGCATGAGTCAGGATTATTCCATTTTCGACCTCGGCGACTGGCGCCTGCAGCGCGGCGCCACGCTGCGTGACTGCAAACTCGCCTACAAGACCTTCGGCACGCTGAACGCAGACAAGAGCAACGTCATTGTCTACCCGACCTGGTATTCGGGCCAACACTACGACAATGAATGGCTGGTCGGCCCCAGCATGGCGCTGGACCCGGAAAAATACTTCATCATCATTCCGAACATGCTCGGCAACGGTCTGTCATCTTCGCCGAGCAATACGCCCGAGCCGTACAACGGCCCGCGGTTCCCACAGGTCACCGCTTACGACAACGTGCGCGCTCAGCACAAACTGCTGACCGAAGGCTTTGGAATCGAGCACATCCGGCTCGTCACCGGCTGGTCAATGGGGGCGCTGCAGACTTTCCACTGGGGCGCGATGTACCCGGACATGATGGATCTGCTCGCGCCTTTCTGCGGCTCGGCGAAGTGTTCGCGTCATAACTACGTATTTCTTGAAGGCGTCAAAGCGGCCCTGACCGCCGATGCCGCCTGGAATGAAGGCTGGTACGACGGCAAGCCCAACCGTGGTCTGCGTGCCGCCGCGCGTGTATACGCCGGCTGGGGATTCTCCCAGACCTTCTATCGCCAGGAACTCGACCTCCAGGCCATGGGCTATTCCTCGCTCGAGGATTTCCTGATCGGTTTCTGGGAAGGCTTTTTCCTGCCCAAGGATGCCAACAACCTGCTCGCCATGCTCTGGACCTGGCAGCACGGCGACATCAGCGATAACGAGCTCTATCGCGGCGATCTTACCGCGGCGCTGGCCGCAATCAAGGCCAGGACCTACGTCATGCCGGGGGCGACGGACCTATATTTCCCGCCGGAAGACAGTGCTTTTGAAGTGGAGCACATGCCCAACGCCGAACTGGTACCGATCGACTCGGTCTGGGGCCATTTCGCGGGCGGCCCCGCTATTAATTCCGAAGATGCGGCCGTTGTGGACCGCAAAATCGGCGAATTGCTGACTACTTGACCGATAAGGCAACCGTAGTCAGTCAAACCAGTGGTGAACTTCACCGCACCAATAACCAAAGGAGCATTTTTATGCGTCACGGAGATATTTCGAGCAGCAACGATACGGTCGGCGTCGCCGTCGTGAATTACAAAATGCCTAGGCTTCATACCCGCGAAGAAGTTCGCGAGAACGCTAATAAGATCGCCGAGATGATTAAAGGTATGAAGGTGGGGCTGCCAGGCATGGACCTGGTGGTCTTTCCCGAATATTCCACGCAGGGGATCATGTACGACCCGAAAGAGATGTTCGATACGGCCGCATCCGTCCCAGGCGACGAAACAGAAATATTCGCTCAGGCGTGTCGGGCAGCGAATACCTGGGGGGTTTTTTCCTTAACGGGCGAAAAACATGAAGATCACCCAAATAAAAACCCGTATAACACGCTTATTTTGATGAACAACAAAGGAGAGATCGTACAGAAATATAGGAAGGTTATTCCATGGTGCCCAGTTGAAGGTTGGTATCCGGGTGATAACACCTACGTTTGTGAGGGGCCTAAGGGCCTTAAGATCAGTTTAATTATATGTGACGACGGCAACTATCCCGAGATCTGGCGAGACTGCGCTATGAAGGGCGCCGAGCTTATAGTTCGTTCCCAAGGGTATATGTACCCGGCAAAGGAACAGCAGATCATGATGTCGAAAACCATGGCGTGGGCGAATAATTCATACGTAGCCGTGTCCAACGCGGCGGGCTTCGACGGGGTTTATTCCTACTTCGGGCATTCGTCGATCATCGGCTTTGATGGCCGGACGTTGGGCGAATGCGGTACCGAGGAAAACGGTATTCAGTACGCCCAGCTATCGGTATCCGCGATCCGCGATGCTCGCGCGAACGATCAGTCGCAAAATCATCTTTTCAAAATGTTGCACCGCGGCTACACGGGGATGCAAGCCTCGGGAGACGATGTTCGTGGACTCGCCAATTGCCCCTTTGAATTCTATCGGACATGGGTCCAAGAAGCTGAAACGGCCCGCCATCAAAGTGAGGCCTTAACAAGAACGACGACCGGCACAGCTGAATGCCCATACGGCGAATTGCCGTACGAAGCCAAAGTCCGGGAAGCCTGAGCAATACAATAATAACCGGGGTCAGACCTGGCCCCGGTTCACCCGTTTAAGAAGCCTATGCCATTTATAAACGAAATGCTGGACGATAGCGTAGATCGTGCCAACGGATCGGCCTCATCTGCCGGAGCTTTCGGTCCAGCAGCCGAGCGCGAGCCCGAAACGCTAAAGTTCGATCCCGCTAAAGTTATAAGTGAAGTTCGCGCGAACATATTTGGTCAGGAGGATGTGTTGCCGGCAATTGAAGACATCCTCTACATTGCATCAAGCCCAATATGCGACCCCAGTCGCCCGCTATTTGTTGCCTTGTTTCTGGGCCCTACAGGAGTCGGTAAGACCGAGTTAATACGGGTTATTTCGCAAGCAATCTACGGTACTAAGGAGCATTTCTGCCGGATAGACATGAACACTTTGTCGCAGGCGCATTATTCAGCTGCGATCACTGGCGCGCCTCCCGGTTATGCTGGAAGCAAAGAAGGTCACAGCCTCCTATCCCACGAATTAATTGAAGGCAATGGCGGTCGGCCGGGATTGGTCTTGTTCGATGAAGTCGAGAAAGCCAGCGATCCCGTAATTCTTTCACTTATGAATATCTTTGATAACGGTTGGTTAACGCTTACGTCTGGCGAAAGGTCCTATAATTTCAGAAACGCAATAATATTTATGACAAGTAATCTCGGGGCACGCGAACTGCAGCGTGATCGTTTGGTTACCGGGTTGTGGGCTAGGGCTTTCCAGAGGTTCGTTCCCTCTCGCTCCGCGGCAAGTAGCAAATTCGTCAACCGGGTTTTGCGTGATCGGTTTTTGCCCGAATTCCTAAATCGAATAGACGAGACTATTGTATTTCGCGCTCTCAAGAAAAACTCATTGCATTTGGTCATCGATAAGAGGATTAAGCAATTGCAGGAAAGGCTGTCTAAACAGAATGTTCAGCTTATCGTGGCAAACGCGGTTCGCGACGCGATCATCGACTGCGGATTCGACAGCCGCTATGGGGCCAGAGGCATTAATCGTTCAGTTCGACGCTTATTTGAGATTCCGCTTGCCCGTTTTCTTTTTCAGGAAGGGCTTGGGGACAACGTGCTCAGCACGCCTCATGTCATCCGTGCAGAGGCAAATAATCGAAGCGGCGCACAAGCAGTTCGGTTCGAAGTCATTTCCGGTTAGACAGGAACGACAAGCTTATGAGTCGTCAAAGAGAGCAGGCTTCTACGATCGCACTCCTTTTCTCACACACAGGTGTGACCGCAGATGTTGAGCGCTCACAATATTATGGCGCGCTCCTGGCTATCAATGAGGTTAATCGAAGCGTTGAAATTAGCGGTGAGCCAATTTCAGTACGCACCGAGGATTTGGGATGCGCTAAGGAGAGGTACAAAGCCTTTGTAGATAAGTTAGTAAGACAAGAAGGGATTCAATACTTCGTCGGATGCTACATGTCTAGCAGTAGAAAAGCGGTTTTGCCCGTTATAGAGAGGGCGGAAGCGCTACTTTGTTATCCAACGTTGTATGAGGGGTTTGAGTATTCGCCAAATATTTTTTACGGAGGGCCTGCCCCTAACCAAAATAGTGCGCCTCTCGCAGCCTACTTAATAACCAGATACGGCGAACGAGTCGCATTTATTGGTTCTGACTATATATACCCCCGCGAGAGTAACCATGTCATGCGGCATCTGTACCGCCAGCACGGAGGTGTTGTGCTGGATGAGATTTACATACCTCTATATCCATCGGCCGAGACCATCGACCGGGCCGTTGACCGACTGATCTCCTTAGAGCCCGATGTCGTTTTTTCTACGGTAGTGGGTGCTGCGACGGCCGATATATATCGAGTCCTCGCCGAAAAATGTGGGTTAGGTAAACGGCCGAGAATTGCAAGTTTGACGACTAGCGAGGCAGAGGTGGCCAGGATGGACGTTGAAGTTGCAGAAGGACACATCGTGGTTGCACCCTATTTTTCTACAGTAGATACGCCCGAAAGCAAACGATTCGTCATCGCGTGTAAGGAGTTTTTCCCGGAAGACGTAGCAATTAATGCGTGGGCCGAGGCTGCATATCACCAGACGTTATCGCTTGCTCACGCGTTGGTTGATGAGGATGCGAGTGATGTCGAGAATATTAAGCAGCGGATGTATGAAAGTCGCCTGATCGCACCGCAAGGTGAAGTTTGGCTTGAGCGTGAAAACAATCATATGCACTTGTCGTCACGTATTGCGATGATTGATTCAACAGGTCAATTTGAAATTAAATGGCGGTCCGCAAAGCAGATTCGGCCGGATCCCTACGTTGTAGTACATCAACTTGAAGATTGGACTGCAGAAATGACGGAGGGTGAGGGGCGTGACTAGCCGTGACATTCTGAGCAGTCTAAGAGAACTTCATTCTCTCGTGATAGCTCCTGGAGGTGGATTTGTCGATCGCCTTGTCCTACATCTGATCAGAATTGGCTGTCATGTTCAACACTGTTGGCCTCCTCCACAGCGAGACAAATGTGGTCACGTACAGGTGATGTTCACAGCTCTTGTAGACGAAAGAGAACACAACGCGCTGAAACGGTTTGTGGAAAGCTTCGCGGGGGATCTAACCGTTATTGCGGTAGTGGACTATGAAAGTCCGACTGTTCTAGAAAAAATTATTGACCTGGAGGCTCACGGAGTAATTATGGAGCCGTTTGATGAGAATAAAGTGTTGCCAACATTAGTAACGGCGCGATTGAACACGTTGCAGCGTACCAAGCTGATAAAAGAAAACGGGAAATATCGGCAACGTCTACGTTCAAGCGCCGTGGTCAATAGAGCGAAAGTGTTGCTTATGACACAGAAGAGTATGACCGAAGCGCAGGCACATGAATATCTCTCTCAGAAGGCGATGAAAAGCAGGAGAAAGATTAGCGACATAGCGAACGAAATCATGTCGTTGGTATAGCCAATAAAAAAATAGATAAAATATGATGAGGAGAAATCAATGTTTGGACTTACATTATTTTACGTTGGTGCGGTTCTTCTTCTGAACGGAATATGGCTTCGAGGTGGTATAGGTGATAAAGAAATAACGGTTATCAATATATTCGTTGGGTTCCTCAGTGTTTTCGTAGCACTGTACTTAATAATAAGTGGCGGATCAGGAGACGCGACGACAATCAAGGCAGCGGCACTTACTCTTCTGTTCGCGTTTACCTACCTATGGGTAGCTGCTAACCAGTTCCTTGGGGCGGACGGCCAGGGCTTAGGTTGGTTCTGCCTGTTCGTTAGCCTAACGGCTTTAGTTGTAGCCGCGGAGGCGGTATCTAATGCAAGCGGTGTTTTCGGAATCTGGAACGCGTTTAATTGGTCGGCCTGGGCGATTCTTTGGTTCTGTTTCTTTCTGCTATTGACTATGAAGAAGGCAATTATGAGGCCTGTGGGAAACTTATCGATTGCCTGCGGCATCGTGACTGGATGGATTCCGGGCTTTCTGTTATTACAGGGTTTTATCGGTACTTGAACCAGTAATCCGTCATTTAAACGCACTATTTTTGGGAGCCCCCCTGGCAGCTGGACGGTCAGTATCTCCGATTGGACTTGTCCGGGAGTCCTAGGAGTCTGCGCCGTAGAAACGTGTCTCTGAGACAATAGCGCCAAGCAAAGCTGGAGAGCCAAGCCATGCCGACCACGTTTCGCTCTTACGCACCAGATCAGGATTTATTACTGGCCCCGAGTCTGCATGACTGGCTGCCGGCCGATCATCTGGCGTATTTCATCAGCGAACTGATCGACACGCTGGATCTGAGCGCATTCTACGCGCCGTATGCCGGTGACGGCCGGCGCAAGCAGCCCTACGAGCCCCGCATGATGCTCAAGGTGCTGATCTACGCCTACGCCACGGGCACGTTCTCTTCGCGCCGGATCGCCGCCAAACTCGAAGATGACGTGGCCTATCGTGTGCTGGCGGCGGACAACTTTCCGCAGCACCGCACGATCTGCGCGTTTCGCAAGCGGCATCTGACCGACTTCAAGGCGTTGTTCGTGACCGTTGTGCAACTGGCCGGCGAGCTCGGCCTGGCCCGTCTGGGCACGGTCGCCATCGATGGCACCAAGGTCGGGGCCAACGCCAGCAAGCATAAAGCCATGAGCTACGATCGGCTGACCCAACAGGCCGAGACCTTGCGCGCCGAGATCGATGGTCTGTGTACGACAGCGCGTGATCGGGATGACGCGGAAGATACCCGCTACGGCGCCGAGGCCCGCGGCGATGAAGTGCCCGACGAACTGCGTCACAAGCAGACCCGTCTGAATCGGATCCAGCAGGCTAAAGCCCGGCTGGAAGCCGAGCAGCAGGCCGCCGACGAGGCGCGCGGGCGCCGGCCCGACGACGGGCGCCGACCGCCCAGCGGGCGCGGCCCCTCGTACAAGCGAGATTATGGCGTGCCCGAGGACCGGGCCCAGACCAGTCTCACTGATCCCGAAGCACGCGTTATGCCCACCGCCCACGGCTATCAGTACAGTTACAACGGCCAGTTGGCCGTGGACGGCGACTTTCAACTCATCATCGCGAATGAGCTGACGCCCATCGCCAGCGATCGCGGTCAGCTGTTGCCGGTACTGGACCAGACCCAGCAGACGCTCGGTGGGCGCCCGCAACGGCTTCTGGCCGATGCCGGCTATCGCAAGGAAGCCGACCTGGCGCAGTTGGAAGCCCGCGGTATCGACGCCTACGTTGCCCTGGGGCGCGAAGGCAGGACAACCGCCACAATCGATGGCCAACGCCACCCGGCGACGCACCGCATGCAGACCAAGCTCGCCACGCCGGACGGTCGCGAGACTTATCGTCAACGCAAACATATCGTCGAAGCCGTTAACGGCTGGATCAAGCAAGTGCTGGGCTTCCGCCGATTTTCGATCCGAGGCCAACAAGGCGCGGCCGGTGAATGGGACTTGGTATGTCTGGCGACCAACCTACGCCGTATGCGACCGCTGATGGTCTTCGAGTAGGGCCCCAACGCGCTCATTCGTGCCCCTTGAAACGCCGTCTTTGTCGGCCATGACGCTATCGACCGCAGCCGCTCGACCATCTGGATAATGAACCGCCATGAATCCGTGCATAAGCAACCGGGTTTCTTCCTACGGCGCGGACTCCTAGGAGTCTGTCGGACTCAAGGCCGGCCTGGGATATCCTGATAAAATAGCGCAAACCAACGCTCACATTCCCGGG
>NZ_JBQDYE010000054.1:0-19760 GCF_052044155.1 Salinisphaera sp. SWV1 | reverse complement strand
CAAAACTCTGATTTCCACTGATTGCTCCCGGTTCAACATCTCGGCGACTCAAAAGCCGCCAGTTTCGCCCAGGGGGGGTCAAAATTACTTCGGCGTCAGGGGGGCAGTTTTACATCGGCGGTAACACGTGGGGCACTTTAGATGGCCATTAACACCAGGGAATACAAACTTTGTAAACCGAACTGACGCGCCTGTATTGGACCCGGCCGACGCCCGCCAGGCAGGCCGACTCCCCTTGGGTCATTCCACCGTACCCCGGCAGCGGCTTGGAAAGCACTGCCACCGATTAGAATTATCCGGAATTCGCGGCGAGAGCCTGACGAACTTGCCTTATACGCTTGTTCAGCAATGTTTTGAACGATCGTGGCAAATCAGCTTGGCTGATTCTTTTCCAATAGGCCAAGGCGTGTCTGTAGTCATTGGCCTCCTGAGCAGCCACACCCGCCAGCCACAAGGCTTCCGTATTGGCCGGGTCTATCTTCAGGGCCTGATCGAGTAGTTTTTTGGGTTGGCCCCGGAAATCTGCACCCGCTGCCATGCCCAGTGCCTGTGCCTGATGGCTGAGTATCTCGGCATTGGGCAGGGGCACATGCGCTTCGGCCTGAGCATAGGCGGCTGCGGCCTGACTGTAATGGCCAAGCGACATACGGATTCTACCCAGCAAAAACCATTCTTGTGGATTCTGGGGATGGGCCTGCAACTTCTGCGCTAACTGGCTGGCGTCGCTTTCCAGCTTGTGTTCGTGACGCGATGCTTGCAGGCGCTGCATGCCGCCACTGGTAACATAAAATGCGCCCCCCAACAGGGGCAGGACAACAACGAATGCCGCCGCTAACCAGCGGCTTTTCCCGGACGGCTGTCTATTGTCGGTAATGACCCCCTTCAAATCGCGCGGCAGGCGGTGCACCAGCTCTTCACGAGCGCCGTCAGCTTCCTCTTCCGCGAGCACACCGGCTGCCGCATCCGATGCCAGTTCCTGTAACCGGTGGCGATAGATAGCGATATTTTGTTCGTCGCGGTCCATTTCGCGACTCGAATTCTTGCAAAGCAGCGGCATCATCGCGACAGATAACGCCACCAGCATCATGGCACCGAAAACGAACCAGGCAATCATCGACGGTCCTCGCCTTGGTCATCCGAAAGCAGTTGTTCGCTAAGCGCCAGGGACCGCGCATCGAGTCCGGCGGATTCAGGGTGAGGCCTGCGTGAACGGCGTGCTTGGATCCACACCACCAGCAGCCCGAGCAACAACAGGACGAACGGGCCGACCCAGAGTGCCCATGTCAGCGGCTTGAATGGCGGCTTGTACAGCACGAAGTCACCGTAGCGATCAACCAGATACTGACGAATCTGCTGGTCGGTCTGCCCCTGCCCGATCTTGTGTTGTATCTGGCGCCTCAAGTCTGCAGCCAGGGGGGCGCTCGAGGCGGCAAGGCTTTCATCCTGACAGACGAGACACCGCAGCGTACCCAGCAAGTGTTGATATCGCGCCAGGGTCTGAGCAGACCAGCTGGCGGGAGTCTGCCAATGTTCGGCCTCAGTGGGCGCGCTGGCCTGCGCCGATATGATGCCCATGGATAAAAATGCAAACAGCAAAACAACTCTCATGATGCAGCCTGCAGCTTGGCAACCAGCGGCAGGATCTGCTGCTGGATGACTTTCCGGGTCAACGGGCCCACGTGCTTGAGCCTTATCACGCCCTGCTTGTCCACAACAAACGTCTCGGGCACGCCATACACGCCCCAATTGATACCAACGTTTCCGCTGGCATCAAAAGCGACGACGCTATAGGGATCGCCGTGGGTTTTCAGCCACTTCAGTGCCTGTGCCCGCTGATCCTTGTAGTCGAGGCCGATAATGGGCACGACATGCTGGCGTGCCAGTGCCATCAGTACCGGAGACTCTTCCCGGCAACTCACACACCAGCTGGCCCAGACATTGACCAGGCTGACCTGCCCTTTCAGCCGCTGACCGGTCACATGGCTCGACGCCTGCTTGAGGGCGGTCAGGGAAAAAGCCGGTGCCGGCTTGCCGATGAGCGGCGACGGTACGAGACGAGGGTCTCGGTGCAGGCCGACCCAGAATATCGCGACCAGGCCGATGACCAGCACAAAAGGCATCAGATAGCGCAAGCGCATGCCCAACGGCCTCCCCGGCCCGTACAAATTACAGTGCCACGCATCGGCTAGTCGGCAGCTGTCGCTATGGCGCCAATTCGCGTGCGCTCGGGCATAGCCAGCCGATACCGCCGGTCGGTGGCTGCCAGCAGCCCACCGAGCCCCATCAGGAAACCGCCCAGCCATATACAGCGTACGAACGGCTTGACATACAAGCGCACACTCCATGCCCCGCCGCCGAGCGGCTGCCCCAGCGTGGCATAAAGATCCCGTAACAGGCCCGGGTCAACAGCGGCCTTGGTCTGCGGAATACCGCCACTGTAAAGACGCTTCTCAGGGTGGAGACTGGTCACCCGACGCCCATGGCGCTCCACGATGATCCGACCCTGTTCGCCTGTATAGTTCGGCCCTTTGATCCCCTGCGCGCCCGAAAAAACAAATGTGTAACCACCCAGATGGTGCTGGCTGCCGGGCGTCATACGCACCGCGTCATATACGCTGAAAGCGCTGCTGAGACCCACCCCGAGAACCGTGACGCCCAAACCGATATGCGCGAGGGTCATGCCCCATGTACCCCGAGGCACCCGCCGCAGAATGCCATGCCAGCCCGGCTTGGCGCGTATGCGCCTGATCGGCTCCTCCAGAGCCGTTGCAATCGCCCAGAAGCCCATCACGCCGGCCACAACGGCGACCACCCCCTCGCGTCCAACCACCAGCCAAGGCACGAGCACCCCGGCGAGCACCGCCGCGATCAAAGCGACCCACAGCCGGCCGACGACGCGCCGGGGACGGCCGCGCTTCCATGGCACGCTCATCGCGAGCCCCATGGTCGCGAGCAGAGCCAGCACCAGCGGTATGAAAACCGCGTTGAAATATGGGGGGCCGACGGAGATCTTCTCCAGGTTGAGTCCCGTCAAAATCAGCGGATACAAGGTACCCAGCAGAACCACGGCGGTAGCGCAGACCAGCAGCACATTATTGATCAGCAGCATCCCTTCCCGAGAAAGGATCCGAAACTCGCCCCAGGCGGCAAGCTTGGGTGCCCTGATGGCATAGAGCAACAGCGCGCCCCCCACCAGCAACCCGAAAAAGGTCAAGATGTAAAGACCGCGCGTGGGAGACACGGCAAACGAGTGTACCGAGGTTAGAATACCCGAACGCACCAGGAAGGTGCCCAGCAGCGTGAGAGCAAAGGCGCATATTGCCAGCAGCACTGTCCAGCCCTTGAACAGGCCTCGTTTTTCGGTCACGGCCAGCGAGTGAATCAACGCCGTGCCTGTCAGCCAGGGCATGAGACTGGCGTTCTCAACCGGGTCCCAGAACCACCAGCCGCCCCAGCCCAGCTGCCGATAGGACCACCAGCTCCCGAGCGTAATACCGATTGTCAGGAACAGCCACGCTGCTGTGGTCCACGGCCGGGCCCAGCGTGCCCAAGCGGCGTCCACGCGTCCGTTGAGCAGGGCCGAGATCGCGAAGGCGAAAGCCACGCTGAATCCGACGTAACCCATATACAGCATCGGTGGATGCGAGGCCAGCCCGGGATCCTGCAGTATCGGACTGAGATCACGGCCTTGCATCGGCACCGGGAACTGGCGCATGAACGGATCGGATGTGAACAGCATGAACGACAGGAACGTCATGCTGATCACGCCCATCACGGCCAGCACGCTGCTTCGGACCTCGACCGGCAGCCGGCGGCTGAATGCACTCACGGCCGCTGTCCATACGGCCAGAATGAACGCCCAGAGCAGTAACGACCCGGAGTGGCCACCCCATACCGCCGCTAATCGGTAGAACACAGGCAAGGCGGTATTCGAGTGGTCAGCGACATAGACCACCGAAAAATCATTGACGTAGAAGCAATACGCCAGAGCCGCGAACGCAAAGGTGACGAAGAAACACTGGCCGAGAGCCGCCGGCCGGGCCACGCTCATCAGCACCCGGTCGTGGCGATAAAGCCCGAACAGCGGAAGGCACGCCTGTACCACGGCAAGACACAGGGCCATGATCAGGGCGAAATGTCCAAGCTCGGGGATCATACTCAGCCGCCCTCCTTACTCGATACGTGCCCGCTTTTTCGAGCACGGGCGACCTTCAGCTCGCTGGCCACGTTCGGCGGCATATAGGTCGAGCTGTGCTTGGCCAGAACATCGGAGGCGATGAAATGCCCATCCGGTTTCAGATGTCCTTGGGCCACGATACCCTGCCCTGGCCGGAACAGATCTGGCAGTGCACCACTATAGTAGACCGGAATTGAATGTGCGCCATCCGTGAGTATAAAACGCACATTAACACCGTTCTTGGAATGCTTGACGCTACCCTTCTCGACCAGACCGCCCAGGCGGAACATGTGGCCGACGGGGGCTGTCCCGAGCGCAATCTGGCTGGGGCTGTAAAAATACATAAGATTGTTGCGAAAGGCATTGAGAGCCAGTCCCGTCGCACTGCCCACGCCGACGACCAGGAAAGTCACCAGCAGCATCCTTTTTTTACGCCTGGGTGTCATCGCCCTGCCCCGTCTGTCTTGCCGTCGTGCTTTGTTCAGCCAATGCCCGTTCAATCTCAATTCGTCGCAGCAGCCGCCGCCGGGCCAGTATCGGTGCGACCACATTGAAAGCGATGACAATCAGCCCCAGGGCGTAGGCCGGCCATACATAGAGCCCATACCCGCCCATGGTGATGAATTCGTGCCACGACTTCATGGTGAAATTAATTTTGCGACCCAGCGACTATGCCGCTCGCGCCACAAAATCTCATTGCGCATACGCATCAGCACCACGGCACCGTAAAAAATCATGAACGCCACCGACATCACAAACAGCGGTATTAGCATCGATTTAGCGATGTTCGAGGAATCGAAAGTTAGACTCGCGCCCTGATGCAATGTATTCCACCATTTGACCGAGTAATGGATGATCGGAATATCCACCACCCCCACCAGCGTGAGGACCGCACAAGCGCGGCTGGCCGACCTGACGTCGTCGATTGCGTTGTAGAGGGCTATCGTCCCCAGATAAAGGAAAAGCAGAATCAATTCGGAAGTCAGGCGGGCATCCCATACCCACCATGTGCCCCACATGGGCTCCCCCCACAGGGAACCGGCGGCAAGCGTCAGCGCCGTGAAACTGGCCCCGATAGGGGCGCTGGCCACCAGAAATACTTCCGCCAGCTTAATCCGCCAGATCAGCGCCACGGCGCTGGCCGCCGCCATGGCCACATAGACGAACAGCGACATCCATGCGGCCGGCACATGGACATAGAGAATCCGGAATCCGTCACCTTGCTGATAGTCCGGCGGCGCCAGAACTAGGCCACCGATCAGGCCCGCCACCATTAACAGGCCGCTGGTCCATGCAAACCACGGAATCAGTTTTCGAGCCCACTGATAGAAATATGGGGCCGAACCCAGTTTGTGGATCATCACCCACATAACCTTACTCTCGCGTCCGTTATCTTGCCGCGATGCCGGGAGTACTGCTGCCGTTCGCGGCCGAGGCCCGGGCTTCCCGCCAGGGCACGATCCAGAGCTGGTACAGGCTGGTCAGGATCATCACCGAGAGTGAAAGAATGAAGAGACCACCCCCGACAATTGTCACGTAGACAAAAGGCTCGAAATAGTGGGTCAAAAACCAGCCGGACACATCGATGGGAAAGGCCGCGAAGGGCACGACACACCAGAAGACTCGCCAACCCACCGCAATCCTCGAATGAACGAAGATAAAGCCGATCAGCCAGAACACGGGAAATAATCCCATCATGTGGATATGTGCCAGGCCAATCAGTGTATTCACGCTCATGCCGGGCCCGTAATAGGCCGTGGCGATGTCGTGCGGGGTAATGATCAGGCCGGTGGTGGACATGTGGCTGACGTCGATATAGGCAAGAGCCATCAATATGCCCACGCCCACAAAAAGAAGTGCCGCAGTGTTCAGGGCCTTCAGCTCCAGCGGTTGTTCCGGGAGAGGCTTCATGGCGTGTCCTTGTACAGAAATTACAGGCACCTACCGTGTTTAGTGCATCATGCCGCGGCAGGCAGCTTTCTTCATGCTGGAGTAATAGGCGGCTAGATCCTGGATCTGTGTCTTGGAAAGCCCGGATGCGATGCCATGCATAATCGCGTTATTACGCTGGCCGCTTTTGAAGCGCTGCAGCTGCTGCACCAAGTACTGATAGTTCTGCCCTGCCAGGTTGGGATACTGACTGTTGACGGCGACCCCATTCGAGCCGTGGCAGGCGGCACACTGGCCCGATATAGCCTTGCCGGTGCCGGCACTCGGACCAGCCACGGCGACGCCGCTGATCAATAACAGAACTGCGGATACAAGAGTCGCCCGCTTTACCCGGCCAGAGAGACCCCGGCGGCCATCTGGCTTGTCGCCAGCCTTATACGCTTTGACTTTCATAACGTCTTTCCAGCCCATGGCAATCGACAAACCAAAACTTTCCGGCTATGCCACCGTGTATTAATGATGCGGCACAAGTGCTTGACCTTTGATCATGAAACCCCGAGTTGCTGGTCCCAGAATCAGCCACTTGTGGGCCCATCAATAACGATCGATGACATCGCCACCGCTCGCTCCCGCTACCTGTCAGCTACTTGCCTTCGACCATGCAGAGCACCAGCCTTGGGGGCTAACCTTACCGGCAACGATTGTGCAATGGCCCTGGGCACTGGGCGTAGGCCCCGGAATAAATGCGCGGCAGTTGCTACACGTCTGGTTGCCTTTCGGCGTGTCCTGATACTGGACCGCTTTCTTGGGCACGTCCCCGGGGTGGCGGGAGTCGGCCCGAGCCACGCGAGACAGCAGCAGGTCGGGCGCGGCCACCAAACCGAGTGTCGCGACACCGGCGCTTTTAAGCAGCTTACGGCGACTGGTCGAAATGGATGGCTGCGTTTTGCCAGTGTTCTTTGCATCGTCTTCCACAGTGTTCTCCTTGATTCAGCCTACATTTCGTGACATGGAGTCGATTCGCTTTAGGAAACCCACGGCAAATCAAGAGGCCTGAATGTGCGCGACAGGGAAACCAGTCTGCCCAGAGCTTCTCCCGCATGTCGCGGGTCCATGGACATCATTGTGCGCAACCCGGGGCGAAGAGTCGTTGATTTAAATCAATAGAAGACAAAGAAATATACGGGACGCATACTGCGCGAGAGGCAATCAGCAGCCAGAGCCTGACGACGTTTACCCTTACGCATACGGCCCTTTTAAACTAAACAGGCGCCAGCAACACTTGATGCGGCACCTCAATCGCTAAACTAAACCGTCCCGGGAATGCTGGAGACTCCAACTCTTGAGAGAATTGGAGTATTAAACTTCGTATCTTAGGCTTTGCCGCGAAAAGCTTTAGTGGATGTCTTCGACATTGAGCAGGCGACTCACAGTGCGCAGTGTTTCTCCGCTGGCATCCTCCAGATTTGCCTCTGCCAGAGCCCGAGTGGGGTTGTGAAGCAATCGTCCGCTCAGTTGGCGGGAGAGATAATCGAGTGCCTCCTCGGCAGGCATTCCGTTTTTCAAGCGGCGCTTGGCACGTTCGAGCGTGTCCCGCCGGTCGCGTTCGGCCCGTTCCCGCAATGCGCGGATTGCGGGAACGGAGGCGCGCCCGCGCAGCCACTGTAGATAACGAGCCACGTTTTCGTCGACAATCCGTTCGGCGTTGGCAGCAGCCTCACGGCGTGTGCGGATATGCTCACGCGCAAGACGTCCCAGGTCATCCGCAGACAGCAGACGCACGCCGGGCAGTTGTCCGGCGGCCGGTTCGATGTCGTGCGGCACGGCTAAATCCAATAGCAGAAGGCCCTTGTTTCGGCACCCATCCAAAGCGCCTGCGACCCGCTTCGCATCGAGTATGACGTGATCGGCAGCAGTGGAGCTGACCACCACATCCACGCGGGGCAGAACGGCGTCAATCTCGTCGAGTGTAAGAACCCGGGCGCCACATTGCCGGGCCAGCGATTCAGCGTGCGCTCGGGTCCTGTTGGCAATCCACAGCTCACCGATGCCGCGCGAACTCAGGTGCCGCAGGATGAGCCCGGCATTCTCGCCGGCTCCGATCACGAGGACCGACGCATGCGCGGGTTGGTCGATTGCACGCTGGACCTGAGCCGTGGCGGCGCCGGCCAGCGAAACCGGACACCCGCCGATGCCAGTCCGGTTGCGGATACGCTTGGCACTGGCCACAGCGTGTTCCGAGAGTCGCGATAATGCGGCTTGGACAGTACCCGATTCGCGGGCCAATAAGAAGGCACGCTTGAGCTGGCCGAGAATCTGGGTCTCTCCCAGCACCATAGAGTCAAGGCCCGAAGCGACGCGAAATAAATGGCGCACGCTTTCCCCGCCATTGTGGCAATACAGGTAGGGCCGCAGGTCGGCCGGGTTTAGGTCACGCCACTGGGCCAAGCGCTCCAGCAGACGGATCCCGGCGTTTCGACCTTCGGCCAAGGCATAGACTTCGGTTCGATTACAGGTTGACAGCAGAGCGCACTCCTCGACGCCGTCGGTCGAAGCTAGATGGCGTATCACGGCTGGCGTTTCATCGCCAGCAAAGCTCAGACGGCCCCGGATATCCGCACTGGCGGTACGGTGACTCAGGCCGACGACAAGGAGTCGCGGCGCTACCGAGAGCGTAGATACGCCAGCATCCTGCTCGATCACGAACGTGCTCTGCTTCTTCAATGATCACCCCTGGAACTATGGCAGCCAACTGGCCATCCGCCGGTTGCTTTCCGCTAGAAGCCACAGGATACCGCCCCGAGAAATATTGACCTTGATCTAGATCAATCTGATTCCGGCTTAGCGTGACTCTCAGTGAAAAAGACCGCCTCGCGTAGCCTTGTGCTCGAGACGGGCCGGACAGCGGACGGCGGCAACCGGTGCCGGCGGCGCCCCTACCTCTCAACGAGAACGGTGATTGAATCGCCAAGCTAGCGCCAGACTGAGGTGCAAAGTTCTGGAGGGTCACCGCCAACCGGCGAATGGCGGTTGATATGCGTCAAGGATCGTCTGTCGTACCGAGGTTAATCTCTTTGTCGCAATAGCGCAGACGACCATCAATGATCTGGCCGTAAACAAACAGAGAGGGACGAACGTGGACTCTAGCGCCGGGTACGACAATGCGCCACGAATCAAGGCGTGGCGCTGCATTGGGTGCGGCAAACTGGAAGCGCCGCAGCTCTGTATCGGCATCTGCCAGGATCGAAGGGCCGAACTGGTGGATGCCGACTACTACGAACAGGCGCTGAGTCAACTTCAGCAGATGCGCCGGGAAAAGGCGGCACTCCGGAGGCTGCTGCAGCAGCTGGCTTACACGATGCCGCACGATGGCCAATGGGAGCACACCTATCGTTATCTTCAGTCATCGGCCCGCAAGCTGCTCGCCGAACATTAGATGTCGACCGCTAGCAACCGGAACCGGGCATCGGCGATCGAGCTCGTTTCTCAGTCTGATGCGACCCAGGGGATGTAAATGGATGATTTGATGGCGCTCGCGCAACGATATGACGTCGCCGCACCCCGCTATACGTCTTATCCGACGGCCGTCAGTTTTCAACCCGATGTGACACCTGAAGCACTCGTTGCGGCTATCCAGCGAAGTAACGAAGCAAAAGCACCAGCCTCCGTTGAGCTTTACATTCACCTGCCGTTCTGTCACTCACTGTGCTATTACTGTGCGTGCAATCGCATTATCACGCGCAACGCCGACAAGGTCAGGCGCTACATGGATGGGCTCGTCAACGAGGCGGCCCAACTGGCGTCCCATCTGGGACGAAACCGCGCAGTCCGCAAGATCCACCTGGGCGGAGGCACCCCCACCTACCTGCCACCCGCCGCGCTCGCCGAACTGATGGAGCGCTTGGCGGAGGTGTTTGCGTTTGCCCCGATCAACCATCGCGAAGCGGCTATAGAGGTCGATCCTCGCTCGGTCAGCGCCAACGATATGGGCGCATTGAAAGCCGCGGGCTTCACACGGCTTAGCTTTGGTGTGCAAGACCTGGACCCGAAAGTCCAGTCCGCTATCAACCGTGTGCAGCCCTATGCACGGCTGCAGGAACTGGTCGGCGCAGTCCGGCGTGAAGGCTTCAGCTCGCTCAACTTCGACCTCATCTACGGCTTGCCCCACCAGAGCGTCGAGCGCTTCGGGCAAACTCTGGAACAAGTGCTCGAACTGGCCCCTGACCGGATAGCCTTGTATGGCTATGCCCACATGCCCGAGCGCTTTCGCGCCCAGCGGCTACTCAACGGCCACAACCTCCCGTCAGGACACATGCGACTGCAGATCCTGATGCGGGCGATTGAACGTCTGACCGCGGCCGGCTATATCTATATCGGCATGGATCACTTCGCGCGGACAGGCGACGCATTGGCGGTGGGACGCCGGGAGCAGACGTTGATCCGCAATTTCCAGGGCTATGAACCGGGACCTCATACTGACCTGATCGGCCTTGGCATGAGCGCCATCAGCGCGCTTGGCGACATCTACACACAGAACCACAAGTTATTGCCGCAATGGGGCGCGGCGGCCGACGAGCGCCGCCTAACGGTGGAGCGGGGCTACGTCTTAAGTCGGGATGATCGCGTTCGCAGAGACGTGATCGAGGTCATAATGTGTCGTGACAGGCTGAATTTCTCCGAAGTCGAACAACGTCACGCCATTGACTTCGAAGCTTATTTCGCCGGGGCGCTTGCTCGGCTGCGGGAGCTGGAAGCTGACGGCCTGGTACAGAGAGATACTCATGCCCTGCACATAACGCCACGTGGCCGGCTGTTTCTGCGTGCAATCGCCATGTGCTTTGATGCCTATCTCAAGCAACCCGCTCAAAAGGCGCGCTACTCACGTATTGTGTAACCCCATTTAAGGCGTCCACGACAGGTCGTTTGCACCCGTCTCAGTCTATTCCATCACTGAAAGCCACGCAGGCTGCAACGTAATCAGACAGGGAGCATTCAGGCAGGCGCTCAACTTGTCTAGCGCCTCAGCAATCCACGAATATTTTTAACAGTTCGGCGATGAAACCAGAAAGCATGATCACGCTAGGGCGCCACTGAAAAACCCGGCAAAACTCAGGGCAATAGTCAGCATTTGAGAGTAAATAGGAGCCGAGCGGATGAGAAGCCCGGACGCCGAACAGCCGTCGCTATTTTTGGTATTCGCAGACGACCGATTTTGCACCCGCCGATCACCCGCAGCGCCGGATGCGATCGCTGGTCGATGGGGCACTAGACTCGATGGACGGCACGCTGACGGTCAGCGATTCGCATACGGGCCGATCGGGCGTCGCGCCGGAACGCCTGATCCGGGCGTTGCTGCTCCAGGTGCTGTACGCGATCCGCTCCGAGCACCAGCTCGTCGAGCAGGCCCGCTACAACATGCTCTTTCGCTGGTTCGTCAGGCTGTCGTTGGACGATGCGGTCTGGGACGCCACCACGTTCACCAAGAACCGCCAGCGCCTCATCGACGGCGCGGTGACCGGTCGGTTATTGGACGCGGTGGTCGATCAGGCGCGCCACCGCGTCGAGACCCCATTCGGCTGGGGCCAATACGCCCGACCGCTCAAGCAAACGATACGGCACGGACTGGGTCGGGTCGCTGCTCAGGCCAAGCGGGTGTTTGCCAGTTACAACCTGATACGGATGGCCGCATTTGAGGCCGCATGGACGCGCTCCTTAGCCGAACTGTGTCCGAAAGGCGGGATTTGAACCCTGCAAGCCCGAAAATCGGGCAGAAAGTAACCACAAACCAAGTCCGAACGTACCACGGGCGCGCCTCGCGCCAAAATTTTGTTGCTATTTCAGCAACGCCCTAGACATCATGGATTGACGTGCCCTGTTCAATGCGGCGCTATGTCAGGATTTTAACCCACGCCCAATATAACCTACACAATGTTGAGGACGGGCGGATCAATCCATGATATCTAGCCGACACGGGAAAGAACCGGAAATGCAGCAAGAAGCCAGTAAGAAAAACGCGATAATTGTCCTGTCATGACCACGAGACCCATGATCATTAACACGATACCGGAAACGCGGTAGAGCCAGAAACCCGTTCGGCCCATATAACGTAAACGCTGAACCAGAGCCCCGGTAAAAAGGGTTGCTAATAGAAAAGGCACAGCCAGTCCCGCTGAATAGACACTCAGCAGTCCGATGGCACTTTTTGTATTGCCGCTGGCCCCAACCGTAAGTATGGCACCGAGTACGGGCCCAATACACGGCGTCCACCCAAACGCGAACGCCATCCCCAGCACATAGGCGCTAAGAGGCGACCCCCCTGCGATTCTTGCGTAAAAGCGGTAGTCTTTTTGCAGAAAAGGCAGCCGGATAAAGCCGGCCATCAGAAGCCCGAAAACGGTGATGATGCATCCCCCCAAAAGATCCGCTATCTGCTCATGGGCGAGAAGTAAATGACCGATCCAGGAAGCACTGGCGCCGAGTGAAACGAACACACTCGTAAACCCCAGAATGAACATACAACTCAGCCCCAATGCTGGCAGTCGAGCAGCTGGTTGATCCACGAGTTCATTCACTGACCGACCAGCGACGAACGATATATAACCTGGCACCAGCGGCAAAACGCAGGGTGATAAAAATGAAATAACACCAGCCGTAAAAGCGGCTAACAGCGCAATATGGGCTATTTGAGGCAAGTTACTGCTCCTCCTTCAATAAAATTAGCGTAAGCTATGATCGGATAATATACAAAAGTTAGCCTTATTGTACGGAGACTCTGTAGGCATAAGTTTACGAGCGCGCCAACGTCGACAGATCACCCAACATTACTGACCGATAAATAATCCAGCGGGGTTGGTGATATAGATTCACGATCGCGAATGAACTGCTGACTGAGATTGTTAAATAATCAAGATATCAGTTTTGCACGCATCTCCGACATCGGCTGCCAGGCCATCCGTTCGAAACCGAGCTCATCCGATGGCAGTAACAATCATTTTTTCGTATTTAAGTTTACGAATGTCAACTAAATAATACGAAATTGTATTATCTTGAATACTCAAACCGGGTCGTGGTTATGTACGGCATCACAGATCGCGCCACGTGGTTTATGTGATCGACTCACTCTTGAGCGACCTGTCGCCGGCATCCGCCAAGCGGATCCGGCAGCTTATATAGCGCCTGTAGACCGAACCTCGCGCAGCGCCTCGATATTCGTGATACGAAGTGCCTTGCCTCTCTTGTCGATCACCCGGGCTTTTTGCAATCGGGCGAGCGTGCGCGACAACGATTCTTGGCGCATGCCGAGATAGCTGGCCACATCTATGTAGTGCATGGGCAGATGAATAGCCGTCGCCGAGCGGCCCAACGAGGCAAACAGTGCACTGAGTTCGAGCAGAAACCAGGCCACCTTGCGCGGGCCGCTGTTTGCGGCCAGGACCAGGAGCGACTGATATTCGCGACCCAGACGGTCGCTCATCAAGTGAACCAGATGAGGACGCAAGGTGTCGTCGATCGCATGGAAGGGAATAGCGCACAGCCAGCTGTCTTCGAGAGTGACGAAGCTATGGGCCCAGTGCGTCCCGTGGAACTCGGCCAGGCCGGCGATCGAGCCCGGAAAACGGAACGCGAGAATGCGTTCGCTCCCGTCGATCTCATTCACGATCGCCTTGAGCGAGCCAGCGCGGATCGCGTACATCGACTCGATGGCATCGCCCTGACTCACGACGATCTGGCCCGCCCGGATAGGATACGACTGCCGGCGCACCTGGAGCTCGAAGCGCTCCAGAGCCCCATCGCCCAGATCGGCCGGTAGGCAGTGGGAACGAAACACACAAACCGTACACTGGCTCCGGGACACGCTCGCGTTGACTCCGGCGTGCTCGTATCCGGTTATGTGGGCGGTGCTTGCTTGGGTCACCATTTCTTGCCTGCCTGCCAGGCTCTCAGGGAGGGGCTGGGGTGGTGGATGGCGTAACCTTGACCCTACGCAAAGAGCGAACGGCGCTCCTTGATCTAGATCAACTTCGTTGCTGCAGAGTGCATACTCCTGATATGGATTGCATCGCAAACATCTGTGCCAAAAAGATTTTGTTTTGGCGCGGATTTTGACCTATCCCAAGGGCATCATGGATTGCGATGCAATCCATGTGGTCTACTTGGCATCCGCCCGGCGACTATAATACTGTCGTTCGAACTCAATAACTTATTTGATTTGGCTCGACGACTCAGTGGATCAGCACTCATCCAGGTGAGCCATCGCCACCCCGTACAGCTCATCGGTCGCGAGCCTGTGTTCCTGGTGTGCGCGGCAATAGAGCTCGCGCCACCCTACGGCGAACAGGCCGATGCCGGTGAAAGGGAGCGCATACCCGAAAATCATCGCGATCATCATGCCGGTGGCGCTCATGCCAAGCAGCGTCGACCACAAATTGGCGTTCAGGTGGTTCCGGTCCAGGCCGAACATCCGCACCGTCATGTAGATGGTCAGCAGGAACCCGTACATCTCGGTGTAGAGCACGATGATGAAAGCCTGGACCAGTCCCGCTCTCGCCCACTCGCGCCAGTTCTTCGGCGCGAAATAGCGGTAGAAGACCCAGGACACGATGACGATCATGAGGACCGCCAGGCCCCAGAACTCCTAAATGTGCGATGTGCAGGTTCATATCGTAGATTACTCCGTCAATGGATTACGCGCGCACGTTGCGCAGGCGCAGTGCATCGCCGATGACCGAGGGCGAACTCAGGGTCATCATGCCTACCGCAATCATCGGAGAGAGGAGAAGGCTGAAGAACGGGACCAACACGCCTGCGGCGATCGGAATGTCGAGCACGTTTACGGACGTCAATGCCAATGTAGACGGTCATCTCGTGCCTTCTCCTTGTTCGTGCAGTCTCACCGCGCCAGCGGGGACTTGGATACCATTCACGTTTCCGAGATGAAAAATCGGTCGGGGGCATGATCTAACGCGCAAGCTATTGGCTTCAGGGCCTGTGGATGCTCACCCGACCGAGCACCGCTGACGGGTAGCTAATCAGTCAGCTTCGGCAAGACACAAGGACCTGTTGCCGTTTCGTGCGAGTCCGCGCTCGTACGAACCGGCTGGCCCCGGCGCGCGCAACACGCGGATGGCGTTCAGGACTTTGACCACCGGATTTACTTGAGCATGACGTAACTCGCCGGGCGCTACGCCAGTCGGTAGCTGATCTTGTGGTCTCTGATGGGCAAACGCGATGCTGGGCAGAGCGACCACCGTCAGGGCAAGCGCGGCGGCTGCCATCGTACGTTGTAATGGCTGGCGGTTTTCATGGTTAAGCGCTTGGAGAACCTGATTCCTACCGACTCGAACCGGCCGGTCGCCCGATACTGCACAGAGTGCCGACGATTCTTGCTTGAAAAAATCGTTTACAAGCTTAAATGCCTGTGATCATTCTCAATATCCGAGGCGACTCGCGTATTGATCCACATCAACACAACAGAGCTTTTTCTCGACATGTCCCGAAAGCATGACGACGTGTCCGCGCCACGGCAGATCGGCACACAAATGGCCGCTATCCTACCTTGACGCAGATCAAGATCGCCCCTCTTGGCCATGGTTTAATCAATTCATATCAACCAGGAAGCTTTTGGGGCGGAACCATGACCGGGATCAAGAAACTGCAGGCGACCGCGCTGGCGGTTGCTACAAGCGTGGTTACACCGGCCGGGGCTCAGACTGGGGATGGTTACTACTATGACCACGGCATGATGTGGAATGGAGGCTGGAGCGGAATGTTTTTCGGTGGACTGATGATGCTTGTCTTCTTCGGCGCCGTGATCATATTGGTGGCATTCAGTGTCCGGTGGCTGACGGGAATGGCCAGTCATCAGAGTCACTCGGACACGGGCCCCAAGCCCGACAAGGCGCTCGATATTCTCAAGGAGCGCTACGCGCGCGGGGAAATAGGCGAGGAGGAATTCCAGGACAAGAAAAAGCATTTGTCCGATTGAAACGCGCCCATCGCGATGGCTTTGATATCGCCCCTGCGCCGCCGGTGATGACCCATGTGTCACATCATCCTGTTTCTGCCATTGCTCGCCTTGCCGGTGTTCTGGCTACTTCCGCTGGTCTGGGCCATACCGCTTTATCTGACCGCATTGGCCGTGTCGGCGTGGCTGTATTGGATCATGCTTCGCGGCATGCAGCGGCCCGTCATGGCCGGGCCGGAATCGCTCCTAAACCGTCATGGCCAGGTCACCCAATGTGACGGCGGGTCCCTGATGGTGCAAATCCACGACGAACTGTGGAAAGCCACTTCGGACGACGATTCATTACACAATGGCGACAAAATCATTGTCATTGGACGTCACGGCCTGGTCGTGCATGTGAGTCGCGATCGCCTTGATCAACCTGCATCCATAGCATGCCGAGGACACATGGGATGACCAGCCTTCAAGTCCGGAATCGATCCGATCCGCTGCGACAGCCGGCGCCATCTCGCCCAACGGCGCTCTACATCTGTCCCATGCATCCGGAGGTCAAGCAGGACCAGCCCGGTGAGTGCCCCAAATGTGGCATGACGTTGGAGGCCACGACCCCACCCAAACGCCGCACGCAGTACACCTGCCCCATGCACCCCGAGATTATCCAGGACACGCCCGGCGATTGTCCCAAATGCGGGATGACCCTGGAACCCATGACCGTTGCCAGTGATACAGACGACGGCGAGTTCAAGGCCATGAGCCGACGCTTCTGGTTGAGCGTGCCGCTCTCGGCCACGGTGCTGCTGCTGGCCATGGGCGAGATGGTGCCGGGCCTGGGCATTCGCGATTTCCTGGGAGCCGCCTTCGGCTGGATTCAGTTCGCGCTGGCCACACCGGTCGTGCTCTGGTGCGGTGGCTTCGCCTTCCAGCGCGGCTGGAAATCCGTCGTCAATGTCAGTCCGAACATGTGGACGCTCATTGCACTTGGCGTCGGGGCCGCCTACGGCTTTTCCGTCTTCGATCTCCTTCTACCCGATCTTTTGCCGGCGGCCTTCAAGAGCGCCGGCGGCCACGCTCCGCTGTATTTCGAGGCGGCAGCGGTGATTATTACGCTGATACTTCTCGGACAGGTCCTGGAGACGCGCGCTCGTGGGCAGACGTCAAAAGCATTGAAATCCTTACTGGACCTGGCGCCACCCACAGCCCGCCGGATCGGTCGTGGCGACGACGAGGAGGAAGTTTCTGTGGACGCGCTACAAGCCGACGACCGCCTGCGCGTGCGGCCCGGGGAAAAAGTCCCGGTGGACGGCGAAATCATCGAGGGCCACTCGACGCTGGACGAATCCATGATCACCGGCGAGCCCCTCCCACAGGAGAAAGGCGTTGGCGATACGATCACGGGTGGAACTGTCAATCAGACCGGTAGTTTCGTGATGCGCGCGGCCCGCGTCGGCGAGAATACAGTGCTGGCGCGTATCGTGGACATGGTCGCCCGGGCGCAACGCTCGCGCGCGCCGATCCAGGGCCTAGCGGATAAGGTCGCCGGCCTCTTCGTGCCGGCTGTCGTGGTCGCTGCCATCATTGCCTTTGTGGTCTGGGCGTTGATCGGTCCCGCGCCGGCGCTGGCTTATGCGTTGGTGGCAGCGATCTCCGTGCTGATTATCGCTTGTCCTTGCGCGCTCGGTCTGGCCACGCCCATGTCCGTCATGGTCGGCGTGGGCCGCGGCGCACGCGAAGGCGTATTGATCCGCGATGCCGAAGCCCTGGAATTGATGGAGCAGGTCGACGTGCTGCTAGTCGACAAGACCGGCACGCTCACCGAAGGCAAACCGAAGCTGGTGGCGGTAGAAACCACGTCAGGTTTTCAGGAATCCGACGTACTGCAATGGGTCGCCTCGCTGGAAAACGCCAGCGAACATCCACTGGCCCGCTCGATCGTGGCCGGCGCAGCCGAGCGCGGCATCAAGCCGGGGAGCGTCACAGATTTCGATTCCATCACTGGTAAAGGGGTCCGCGGCACCGTGGACGGACACGCGGTGTTCATCGGCAACGCCCGCTTGATGGAGGACAACGGTATCGACGCCGCGGCGCTGTCGGATGTCGTCGACAAGCGCCGTGCCCGGGGTGAAACCGTGATGCTGGCCGCCGTGGACGGCGCTCTCATAGGCGCGGTCGCCGTCGCCGACCCGATCAAGGAATCCACCCACGAGGCCGTGCGCATTCTGCATGATGCAGGCTTGCGCCTCATCATGCTCACCGGCGACAACGAAAAGACCGCCCAGGCGGTGGCTGAACGATTGAACATTGATGAGGTCCATGCCGGCGCCTTGCCGGAAGACAAGCATGCGCTGGTGGAAAAACTCCAGAGCGAAGGACGTAAGGTGGCCATGGCCGGCGACGGCGTGAACGATGCGCCGGCGCTGGCCAAAGCCGACGTGGGCATCGCCATGGGCACCGGCACCGACGTGGCCATGGAGTCCGCCCGCATCACGCTGGTAAAAGGCGACCTGCGCGGCATCGCCAAGGCGCGCCGGTTGTCCGAACAGAGCATGCGCAATATTCGACAGAATCTGTTCTTTGCATTTATCTACAATGGCGCCGGCGTGCCGGTCGCCGCTGGCGTCCTATATCCACTGATCGGCACCTTGCTGTCGCCGATGCTCGCGGCAGCGGCCATGAGTTTCTCGTCGGTGTCGGTAATCAGCAATGCGCTGCGACTGAGTCGAACGAACCTTTGACGCCCGGACCCGACCAGCCAGAAACCACGTTCCTGCTCCAGCACTGTGATGACAGGACGTAAATGTTCATGAGCCCGCTCGAGTCAGTTGATCTGCAGATGGATCCGTGCTCACTCATCGCATATAAACTCAAGCAGCAAGAAACCATTCATAACCGAGGAATGGAAACGACGCTGACGCTCGGCTTCGAGTGATGCGAAGCGCTATCGCACTACTCAAGTTTAACCATCCTCTGTTCCGCGGCAGCCGGCCGGCAAAACCCGGCCGCCGCCGCGGGACTTTCGGTACGAACCGCTGGATCTGCTGGAACCGTTGCCGGGCGGCAATCGTTGTTATCTTGTGGCGTTGTCGATCGACACGATCACAGGCCGACGTATTCCGCCGAAAACGGGCTGGGTGTTGCCCACGCGTGTCTGGAAAGACCGCGACGCCAGTGATCTGATGGGTTAACCCTGCTCGCCGGTAAGTACTTAACGCAGCTTTGTTGCATAAACTCAAGTCGGGTGTACTTTTCCTGCTGATTGCCGAAGCTAGATGCGCCCGGCCGAGTGAATAGGGGAAATCAGCGGCGAGCGCGCTGAGAAGCCCTGCCGCGACTGTGCCATGGTGTGCTGACTATAGACGCCGATACTGAAGGTCAACACGCACTATTACGCGAGCCCGCCACGCTGTCGCAGGTTCGCGGCCTTGGTCGGCTGCGCGTCGAGCTCGATGAATTGCGCAGGCGGCCTGCTGGCACAGCCGCCCACCCCAAGCGGTAGCCCCAGCGCGACAAGCGGTGTGGTGTAACGGCCCACTAGTCCGATGCAGGAATCCTGAAATTGAGCCTCGCCATTAAGCAGTCCACGTTGGGAACGGACACCGGTACGTCCAAGCGTATAGGAGCCCTTACGCTTACTCTGATGACAACAGCGCTCTTTCTCACACTGCGCAATATGCCGATGATGGCGGACACCGGATTGCAGATGGTGTTCTTCAATCTGGTCACGGTATTTGC
>NZ_JBQDYE010000053.1:0-19811 GCF_052044155.1 Salinisphaera sp. SWV1 | reverse complement strand
CTTGACCTACCTGCACAACGTCTGGCCGAAACTCGTGCGCTATACCGAACGGGGCGACCTGCCGATCGACAACAACCTGTGCGAGAACGCCATCCGGCCCTTTGTGGTCGGTCGCAAAGGCTGGATTTTCTCGGACACACCGGCCGGCGCCCATGCCAGCGCCGTCATTTACTCGTTGATCGAGACGGCCAAAGCCAATGGCCACGAGCCGTATGCCTGGCTGCGCTTTGTGCTGGAACGCCTGCCCATGGCCACCACGGTGGACGAACTGGAAGCTTTGTTGCCGTGGAACCTGCATGCACAGGATTTAGCCATGAACCTGGCCGCCTGTGAATGATGGGGTTTGTGGATCGCTTACGTTTCGTTGACGCGCCCCAGGTCGCGCCGATGACGATTTACGGTGGGTGTCTCACGTGAGCTGGTCCGCGCATCAGTATTCGCAGTTCGAAACAGAGCGGAATCGGCCGGTCGTCGATCTGTTGTCGCACTTGCCGGAGGCCGGAGTTAACCGGGCGGTCGATATTGGCTGTGGCTCCGGCAATTCGACGGGGTTGCTTCGACAGCGATATCCGCAGGCGTCGATCTACGGTATCGACAGTTCGGCCGATATGATCGCGGCCGCACGAAGGCGGTTGCCGGCGATCGATTTCCAGGCGATCGATATCGATGAGTGGAGGCCCGACGTACCGTCCGATTTGATACTGGCCAACGCCGTGATCGTGGGGACAGACCACGGTTTTCGCTGCGAGCGACCGTCCTTTGCCTGGCGGGGTTCGCTGAACGGGCAATATGGACCGGGCCAATTTGCATTGGCTTGCCTCACGCTTTTTAGCCAGCCGCCCCCGGTCGGCGTAATAATGACCGCATGACACGATCCGACCCGCGCCATCGTCCGCTGCCCAACGGGATTACCCGCGAGGTGCTCGAACGGGACGAATTACGCCAAGCGCTGGCCACGGCGCATCCGGATGTCGCGATGATCAGCGACAAGCAGATGCAGGACTCGATTCAGGCGATGCTGGCGCAGCGGCCGCCCGCCGCCGATCTCGACACGGGTGTATGGGTCTTCGGCTATGGATCGCTGCTATGGAACCCGTGCGTGCCGGTCGCGGAATGGCTCGACGTTTTGCTTTATGGTTTCCATCGCGATTTCCGCATCCGGCTGACGCATGGTCGCGGTTCGGCGGAAGCGCCGGGGTTGATGCTCGGCCTGGTGCCGGGCGGTTCCTGCCGGGGCATGGCGCTGCGGCTGCCGCCGGACGATCTGGAGCACGAGCTGCTGATGATCTGGCGGCGCGAGATGCTCACGGGGGTTTACACGCCGCGTTGGGTCACGCTGTACGATCGTGGTGGCGCGTCGCTGCCGGCCATGACCTTCGTGGCCAACACCGCACACCACAGCTTTTGCGGGCGGCTGAAAGACTCGACGGTGATCGATATGCTGGCCACCGGCCACGGCATGATCGGTTCGGCCGCGGAATATCTGAACAGCACCGTGGCTCATCTCGACGAGCAGGGCATCCACGATCAGCGGCTGCGCTCGCTGCGTGCTCGGGTGAATGCGGCGGTTGCCGCGCGTAACACCGGCAATTAACCGCCGTCCGGCGTGAAGCTGTAAGGGTCAAGTCTACTCATTATCTAAATGTGACTAAGAAACAAGCGGCGTGTGTATAGACTTGACTCCTGGTATGAATTGCATCGCAAGCATCTGTGCCAAAAAGACTTTTGTGGCGCCGATTTCGGCCTATCCCAAGGGCATCATGGATTGCGATGCAATCCATATGGTCTAGTGTCTGATCTCGCTTATGGGGTGCGCAAACACCAGATGCCCTATCAACCCCAAGACGTCGTATGAGTCCCTTGGTGCTGCGTCGGCAAGATTACATCTAGCTTTCGGCGACCGCCGGCCGGGCCGACGGTTGTTTGTCGGCAGCGATCGCCTCGGCGTGATGACAGGCCACCAGGCGCTTGTTGAACCGGCGGAGCGCGGGTCTGTCCTGCCTGCATACATCGGTTGCATAGGGGCAGCGCAAATGAAACGCACAGCCCGGCGGTGGGTTCATCGGCGACGGCGGTTCACCGGAAACAGCGACCCGCTTGCCGCGCCGCGCCGGATCGACCGCTGGCGTGCTGCCCAGCAACGCCATGGTGTAGGGATGCGCCGGCGCCTCGAACACCTGCGCCGACGGCCCTTTCTCGACCGCACGGCCTAGATACATCACCATGATTTCATCGGCGAAGTGATGCACCACACTCAGATCGTGGGCGATGAACAGATAGGCCAGCTGCAGTTCGTCCTGCAGATCGGCGAACAGGTTCAGCACCTGGGCCTGGATGGACACGTCGAGTGCGGACACCGGCTCGTCAGCAACCACGATAAGCGGATTGAGCATCAGCGCCCGGGCGATGGCCACGCGCTGGCGCTGGCCACCCGAGAACATATGTGGATAGCGGTCGTAGTGCTCTGGGCGCAGACCGACCTTCTGCATGATCGCGAGCGCCTTCTCGCGGCGCCCGGATCGCTTCAAGCGCGTGTTGATGACCAGCGGCTCTTCGAGAATGCTGCCGATCTTCTTGCGCGGATTGAGCGAGCCGTAGGGGTCCTGAAAGACCATTTGCACACTCTGGCGCAGGCGTTTTCGGGTCGCGCGCGAAGCAGCGGCGGCATTCTCGCCAGCGATCTCCAGGTCGCCGTGATCGGCGGTCTCGATCAAGGCCACCAAGCGCGCCAGGGTCGACTTGCCGCAGCCGGATTCGCCAACCACGGCCAGGGTCTGCCCCGCAGACAGAGAGAAGCTGACATCGGTCAGCGCTTGCACCTTGGCCCGGCGGCCCATGCCGCCGACGTCATAATGGCGGGTCAGGTCAGTGGCCTTGAGTACCGGTTGCTCGCTCATGTCTCGATCGCCTGTCTGGCCGGCTCCGGGCCGTCGGTGGGCTGGCCGTCGTCGAGCGGAAAATGGCAGCGAACACGCCCGTCGCGGTCGGGATCGAAAGCCGGCCGTCGGGCGCGGCAGTAATCCTCGGCAAACCGGCAGCGTGGCTCGAACACACAGCCGGTCGGGCGGTCGGCCAGCCCCGGCACCACGCCAGGAATCGTGGGCAATCGATCACCGCGGCTGCGCTCGGGCAACGCATCCAGCAGCGCTGCCGTATAGGGGTGACGCGGATTGTCGAACAGGCTGGCGGCCGGGCGTTCCTCGGCCTGCTGACCCGCATACATTACACACACACGCTCGGCGGTTTCGGCGACCACCCCCATGTCATGGGTGATCAGTACCAGGCCCATGCCGTGATCGCGCTGCAGGCTCACCAGCAAATCCAGAATTTGCGCCTGGATGGTCACATCCAGCGCCGTGGTTGGCTCGTCGGCGATCAAAAGACGCGGATTGCAGGCGATGGCCATGGCGATCATCACGCGCTGGTTCATGCCGCCCGATAGCTGGTGCGGGAACGCCTTGAGCCGATCCGCCGGAGCCGGGATGCCGACCTGGCGGAACAGCTCGATGGTGCGTTCCCGGCGTTGCCGGCGGCTGCCGCCGCGATGCGTGGCGAGCGCCTCCATGATCTGGAAGCCGACCGTGAACGACGGGTTCAGGCTGGTCATCGGCTCCTGGAAGATCATGGCGATATCCGAGCCGATCAGGCGACGGCGTGCCTTCGGCGTCAGGCTCAGCAAGTCGCGGCCGTCGAAGGTCAACCGGTCGGCGGTGATGCGCGCGGTCCAGGGCAGAAGCCCCATGACCGCGAGCATGGTCACGCTCTTGCCGGAGCCGGATTCGCCCACCACGCCGAGAATCTCGCCGGCGTCCACGCTCATGTCGATGCCTTCCAACGCCCGCAGCGCGCCTTGCGAGGTCTGGAACTCGACTTGTAGGTTGTGGATTTCGAGCAATGGCATAGCAGAAACTCAACTCCGCTTCATCTTGGGGTCGAGGGCGTCGCGCAGGCCGTCGCCCATGACGTTGAAGGCCAGCACGGTGATCAGGATGGCCAGCCCCGGAAAGGTCACCGCCCACCAGGCGCTGAGTACGAACTCGCGCGCGTTGGCCAGCATCGTGCCCCATTCCGGCAGCGGCGGCTGGGCGCCCAGCCCCAGAAAACCCAGTGCGGCGGCATCCAGGATCGCCGAGGAAAAGCCGAGCGTGCCCTGCACGATCAGCGGCGCCATGCAGTTGGGCAGTACCGTAATCAACATCAACCGGATCGGCCCGGCACCGGCCAGACGCGAGGCGGTGACGTATTCGCGCGACAGTTCGGTGATCGCCGAGGCCCGGGACAGGCGCGTGAACTGCGGCAGATAGACCAGCGCGATGGCGAACATGGCGTTGAACAGGTCCGGCCCGAGAATGGCGACGATGACGATGGCCAGCAACAGACTGGGCACAGCCAGCATGATATCCATCAGCCGCATGATCAGGCCTTCGATTACACCGCCCGCGAAGGCGGCAATCAGGCCCAGGAGGGTGCCGACCGAGAGCGACAGGGTCACTACGATCAGCCCGATCAGCAGCGAGTAGCGCGCGCCGTAGAAGATGCGCGACATGATGTCGCGGCCCACGGCATCGGTGCCCAGCGGAAACGACCAGCTGCCGCCGTGCATCCATACCGGCGGTTGCAACAGTGCGTTGTTGTGCTGCGCGTCCGGGCCGTGCGGCGCCAGCACGCCGGCGAAGATCGCGATCAGGCAGATGACGACGATGATGACGAGTCCGGCCAGCGCGCCGCGATTTTCGGCAAAGTAGTGCCAGGTCTCGCGCAGCGGATGCGGCGGTTTGGTGGCCGGCCGGGTGATGGCAACGGTTTGACTGTTCATGACGCTAACGCTTGTACCGAATGCGCGGATTGATCAGACCATAGATCAAATCGACGGCCAGGTTCACCAGCATGATCAACGAGGCGATGATCAAGACACCGCCCTGTACGGTCGGATAATCCCGCTGATAGACGGCGTCCACCAGCCATTTGCCCACGCCCGGCCAGGAGAAGATGGTCTCGGTCAGGATCGCGCCGGAGAACAGGAGCCCGACCTGCAGGCCGGTGACCGTGACCACCGGGATCAAGGCGTTGCGCAGTGCATGCACGCAGATCACCCGCATCGGCGACAACCCTTTGGCGCGGGCGGTGCGCACATAGTCTTCACCGAGCACCTCGAGCATGGCCGAGCGCGTCTGGCGCGCGATCACCGCCAATGGAATGGTGCCGAGCACGATCGCCGGCAGAATCAAGTGATCCAGCGCCGACCAGAATGCCGGGATATTGCCCTCCAGCAGGGTATCGACCAGCATCAACCCGGTGATCGGCTTGATGTAGTAAGCCACATCGATCCGCCCGGACACCGGCGTCCAGCCGAGAAAACCGGAAAAGAACACGATCAGCAACAGCCCCCACCAGAAAATGGGCATCGAATAGCCGGTCAGGGATATGCCCATGACCCCGTGGTCGAATATGGAGCCGCGTTTGACCGCCGCGAGCACCCCCGCCGGCAAACCGACCACGAGCGCGAACAGCATGGCGAAGAACGACAGTTCGAAGGTGGCCGGGAAACGGGTCAGAAACGCGCTGACCACCGGCTCGCGGGTCGTCAACGACTTGCCCAGGTCACCGTGGGACAGCCGGTCGAGGAAATGCAGATACTGCTTCCACTCCGGCTGATCAAAGCCATATTCGTGCATCAGCCGTGAGTGCTCGGCCGGGGTCAGATTGTGCTGGCCGGCCATGACCTGGATCGGATCACCCGGCACCAGACGTACCAGTCCGAAGGCGATCAGGGTAATCCCGAAGAAGGTCGGGATCACCAAGGCAAGCCGGCGCAGGGTGAATCTCAGCATAAAAACGTGGGTTCGAGAAAAAAACAGTGCCCCGCCGAATGGCGGGGCACGAGCGGCGACAACACGGCGGCTGCGCTACTTCTGGATACTGACTTCGCGGAAGTAGTGCTCGCCCAGCGGATCCATCACATAGCCGTGCACTTCCTTGCGCATCGGCACGAACACGGTGGAGTGATCGATGGTGATCCACGGCGCCTGCTGCTTGAAAACCTTGATGGCCTGCTGGTACAGCTTGGCGCGCTTGGCGTTATCCGTGGTTTGCTGGGCTTCGGTCACCAGTTTGGTGTACTTCTTGTTGCACCAGCGCGCGATATTGTTGCCGGTATGCACACCGGGGCAGGCCAGCAGCGTGTAGAGGAAGTTGTCCGGGTCGCCATTGTCGCCGGTCCAGCCCATGAACGCGGTCTGGTGGTCGCCCTGCGCAGTGCGCTTTAGGTACTCACCCCATTCGTAGGTCACGATCTTGGCCTTGACCCCGACCTTGGCCCAGTCGGCCTGGACCATCTCGGCCATGCGACGGGCGTTCGGGTTGTACGGACGCGCCACCGGCATCGCCCAAATATCGGTGCTGAAACCGTTCGGGTAGCCAGCCTCCTTGAGCAGCTTCTTGGCCTTGGCCGGATCGTATTTGTAGCCGGTCACGTTCTTGTTGTAGCCGAGCATGGTCGGCGGGATCGGATTCGAGGCGACCTGCGCATGCCCATGGAAAATAGCGTTGATGATTGCCTTCTTGTTGACCGCATAGGCCAGTGCCTGCCGGACCTTGACCTTGTTGAACGGCTTTTTCTCGGTATTGAAGGCCAGATAGCCGATGTTCAGCCCGGGCTGGGACTTCATCGTGATCTGTGGATTCTTTTTCAGCGAAGCGATATCCGACGGATTCGGATAGACCATGACCTGGCATTCGCCGGCCTTGAGTTTCTCCAACCGCACCGACGCATCGGGCGTGATCACATAGATCAGGTTCGCAAGCGACGGCTTATTGCCCCAGTAATCCGGGTTGCGCTTGTAGCGAATGACGGCGTCCTTCTGATAATGCAGAAGCTGGAACGGCCCGGTGCCGACCGGCTTGAGGTTCATCTGGTCCGGGTGGCCGGACTTGAGCAGCTGATCGGCGTACTGCTTGGACAGAATCGCCGAGAAGTTCATCGCCATGTCCGCCAGAAAAGCGGCGTTGGGCTTGTTGAGGGTGAACCTGACCGTGTACTTGTTCACCTTCGTGATGGACTTCAGCAGCTTGGAAAAGCCCATCGACTGGAAGTAGTTATAGGTGCCGCCGTTGACCTTGTAGTAGGGGTTATTCTTCTTCCACTGGCGATCGAAGGAAAACACCACATCGTCGGCGTCGAAATCGCGCGTCGGCTTGAACCAGGGCGTGGTCTGGAATTTGACGCCGTGGCGCAGGTGGAAGGTGTAGACCAGTCCGTTCTTGGAGACCGTCCAGGACTTGGCCAGCGCCGGCTCGATCTTCGTGGTGCCCAGCTTGAACTCGACCAGCTTGTCGTAAATGGGGTGGGTGGCATCGAAGGTCGTGCTATCGGTATACAGCTCCGGATTGAAGCCCGACGGGCTGCCTTCGGAACAGTAGACGAGCGTGCCGTTGGCCGCACTCGCGACCGCCATCTGCGTGAGCGACAGCGCGGCCAGTAGCAGCACCAGCCCGAACCGGGCATGGCCGCGACTGCCGACAGGCGCGGCTTTTGACAAATATGCCTTGAATTTCAACTTATCCCCCTTGCCGTGCTTGCTTGGCAGCACAGACTGTCGAATGGCGATCACGCTTGGTCGAACTGTCCCAGCAAAAGCCGCGCCAGTCTGCAGCAGATTTCCGAACCGTGGGCTTCATCTACGGTATGGCGCCCAGTATTGGCAATGAGCGATAACGTTATCACCCCCTTGACTGTTTCGGATTCACCGATTAGGCGTAGAAATTAACGGCCCTGATTTGCTGGGTGCCCCTCAAGAGGGCCCGCACCCGGTGCCAGATATCCGACGTCAACTGCTTTGGCCGGTCGATGATGCGTTCGGCGATTGGCGAACCAGGCATCGGCGCCTGCCGCATCAATGAGACACGGCTTGCCAACGCGATGCAGGATCGACTCGTCGGTGCCGTTGGTTTCGACAGCGTGATGGAAATGCCACTGATAAACGTCGCCCTTCTGGACGATGACCGGTTGGCCGCAAGCGATGCAGCTGCATTCGCAGTCCCGGCTGCGAGATACAGTCGACACCTGGACTGGACTGGCCGGCGCGATCGAGGGCCCAGCCGATCTTGGTTCTTGGATGGCGTGGCTCGCGATCCATAACCATTTGTAAAGCCGAGTATTTTAAGGCTGCCGAGACGCCAACATATCAGCTGAATGATATGGCTGTAATATCACCAGACCGAATAAAGCCTAACAATATCATTTTAATGATATTATTCTATTATCATTAAAACGAATAAATGCTGAGGTGTTTCTCGACATGAAAGTCACGACGCTGAAACAGCTTGGCGCCTTCATTCGTGACCAGCGCCGCCAGCGCAAGTGGACACAGAAGCAACTTGCAGACGCATCCGGGACACTGCAGTCCTGGTTATCGGGCGTTGAGAAGGGGAAAGGCAACCCTGAGTTCGGCAAGCTCATGGCGGTGCTGCGGGCGCTTGATGTGACGCTGGACCTTCATCGGCAAAGCGCCGAGCCTAAGCCTGTTCCGCGCCCGAATGCTAGTCCAGCCCAATTGGATCGCGCCAGCACGGTTCGACGCACGGCTTCTGGCGGACTGGACTCGTCTCGGCGTGACGCCCCCTCTCCGGCATCGGGGGGCATCGCTCGTGGAAGCGCGCAAGCACCGTCAGTGCAATCGCTTCGTGCGCGTTTCCAGAAGAGCGGCAAGAAGTAGCCGGCATGGAACAAACGGTCGAGATCTTCTTGAATGAAATCCGGATCGGTGCGGTCACCCGGCTGACCGGCGCCCGGTTCGAATTCGAGTACGACAAAACATATCTTGCGGACGAGGCCAACCATCCGCTGTCGCTTTCCATGCCGATGACCGCGGCTGTGCACCGCGATTCGCGCGGCGAGTCGATCGTGAGCAACTTCATGTGGGGATTGCTCCCCGATGATAGAGAGGTTCTGCGCCGATACGCGGCACATTTTGATGTACCCGAGGCCGATCCGCTCGCCTTACTCGAGGCCATTGGTGAGGATTGTCCGGGTGCGGTGAGTTTTGGAACGTCCGACCTGGGGCGAGGTTTGGGTCCGCTCGATGAAGCGGAAATGGCCGAAGTCGTCGATGGACTCAGGCGTGGTCGGACACCAGAGATTTTCGGTCGAAATCCCGGCTATTTTTCATTGGCCGGCGCCCAGCCGAAAACTGCCTTCGTTTATCGCGACGGCCAGTGGTACATGCCCGTCGGCGACGAGCCGAGCACGCATATCGTCAAGCCGGCGATGCGTGATCTTGATGACCAGCCGCTCAACGAGCATTTCTGTTTGCAGCTCGCGCGTGAGGTCGGCCTCGCTGCGCCGGAGTCATGGGTCGAGCGAATGGGCGCGGAGCAGGCAATCGTGGTCGAGCGATTCGATCGAATGACCGATGCCGGGCCTGAGACGCGTCGCATCCATATCGAGGATATGTGCCAGGCGCTGGGGTATGCCCCGAGCCAGAAATACGAGGAGAACGGCGGCCCCGGCATTCGGGCTATCGGCGAACTCCTACGTGACAACGCGACCGATCCTGCCGCGGACCTCGAACAGTTCATGCGGGCGGTGATGTTCAATGTGCTTATATGCGGTACAGACGCCCACGCCAAGAACTACTCGATCTGGCATGTGACAGGGCCGCAACTCGCGCTCGCGCCGCTGTACGACATCAACAGTGTCTACCCATATTTTCTGCGATGGAATGATCGGAAGATGGCTATGGCAGTTCGCGGCAAAAAGGTTCAGCACAATATCCGTCCGGAACATTTCGTGGCCGATGGCAAGGCACTGGGTCTGTCGGCAGAACAGATTCGGGGATGGTTGGGCGATATGGCCGAACAGCTGCCGGAGCAGGCCCGGTGGACCCGTGATCAGATGCCTTATGAATCAACGGTCATCGATCTCATCGTCGATGAGATCGCGCGCTGTACAACACGTCTTCTCGGTCAATTGCGTGGCCCAGCCGGGTGATGAGGTCTGCAACACTCACTTCGGCTTGAACGCTTCGACGGCGAACCGAACGCCTGAGTCAGGATAGAAAACAGCAGCTTTTCACCGTGCCGTTATACGTCCGGGGCAGATCTTGTCTGATGCGTCACATGGCCATTCGATGTCTGACCTTAAAAGGCGTCGTCCGCCGCGGGTCGGGCCGAGCCGTCGGCCCGCGGCGGACAAGTCATGCGCTTTTGCCGAGATAGGCTTCCTGCACTTCCGGCGAGGCCAGTAGGGCCGAGGCCTTGTCTTCGTGGACCATGCGGCCGACCTCCAGCACATAGCCACGGTCGGCGAGCTTGAGCGCGATGCGCGCGTTCTGCTCCACCACCAGCACGGTGACTCCCGAGTTGGCGATCTCGCGCAGCGCGGCGAAAATGCCCTTGACGATGAGTGGCGCCAGGCCGAGGCTCGGCTCGTCCAGCAGCAACAGGCGCGGTTTGGCCATCAGCGCCCGGCCGATGGCCAGCATTTGCTGTTCGCCGCCGGACAGGGTGCCGGCCAGTTGCGCGCGCCGCTCCTCCAGCTTGGGAAACATGCGGTAGACCTCGGCACGGGTAGTGCCGACTTCCGCCGGCGGCCGGGTGTAGGCGCCGAGCCCGAGGTTCTCCTCGACCGTGAGGGTGCCGAACACGCGCCGGCCTTCCGGCGACTGGGCGATGCCCTTGCCGACGATCAGATCAGCGCGCACGCCCACCAGTTCCTCGTCGCGATAGACGATGGAGCCCGACTTCGGGCGCAGCAGACCGCTGAGCGAACGCATCAGCGTGGTCTTGCCCGCGCCGTTGGAGCCGAGAATGGCCACCACCTCGCCCTCGGCGACCCGCAGCGAGACGCCCTTCAGGGCCTCGATCTGGCCGTAGTTGACGTGGAGGTCGGATACCGTCAGAAGATCGCTCATGCGGCCGCCTCGTCATCGTCGTCGTCGGCGCCCAGGTAGGCTTCGATTACTTGCGGGTTGTTGCGCACCGAGGCGGGATCGCCTTCGGCGATTTTCTTGCCGAAGTTGATCACCACGATGTTGTCGGTGACCTTCATCACCACGTTCATGTCGTGTTCCACCAGCAGCACGGTGATGCCGGCGTCGCGAATGCCGAGAATGGTGTCGTTGAGCTCGGCCGATTCCTGGTCGTTTAGGCCGGCGGCCGGCTCGTCGAGGATGAGCAGTTCCGGACTGGCGGCCAGGGTACGCGCCATCTCCACCCGGCGCTGGATGCCGTAGGGCAGGGACGTGGCCAGCTCGTGGGCCACATCGGTCAGATCCAGGCGCTCGATGATTTCCATGCAGTTTTCCCGCAGGGCGCGTTCTTCGCGCCGCTGGCCGGGTGTGGCGAGCAGGCTGGACAGCCAACTCTGCCGGGTGCGCATGTGCTGGCCGGCCAGCACATTCTCCAGCACGCTCATGCCGCTGAACAGGCGGATGGTCTGAAAGGTGCGCAAAATGCCGCAGTGGGCGACGCGATACGGCGGCAGACCGCTGATGCGCTCACCCTTCCAGCGCACCTCGCCGTCGGTGGGTTTGTACACCCCGGTGATGATGTTGAATACCGTGGTCTTGCCGGCGCCGTTGGGCCCGATCAGGCCGACGATCTGGCCCTTGTGCACGCTGAAATCGAGCGCGTCCACGGCGCGCAGGCCACCGAAGCTGATGCCCACGTTGTCGAGCGTGAGTAGTGCGTTGCTGTCAGTCATTCCATGCGCCTGCGTCGGGGCCAAATACCCTGGGGACGGATCACCATCACCACGATCATGCCAATGCCGAAGACGAAGTAGCGGTACTGGGCGAGTTCGCGAAATACCTGGGGCACGACGAACATGAGCACGGTGCCGAGCAGCACGCCGGGAATCGAGGCCTGACCGCCGACCAGGACGATCGCGAACAGGGTGACGGACTCGGTGAACACGAAGGCGCCCGGCGAAACCACCGCCAGCTGGCTGGCGAACAGGGTGCCGGCGGCGCCGGCGACCCCGGCCCCCAGGGCGAAGGCGAGAATTTTGTAGTAGCGGGCGTTCACGCCCAGCGTGGTGGCCGCCAGCTCGTCTTCCTTGAGATAGCGAAAGACGCGGCCGAGGCGGCTGTGCTCGAGGTTGTTCATCAGCAGCAGCACCAGCCCCAGCAGCACCCAGTCGACCAGGAAGTTGCCGCCCTGGGACATAATGGCGTGGCCGAACAGGCTCGGCACGCCGATGCCGAAGATGCCGTCCGGGCCGCCGGTGACGCCGCCGACATTATTGACCATCACCAGATGAAAGATCTGGCTGATGCCTATGGTGGCCACCAGCAGATAGTCGCCGCGCAACTTGACGATCGGTGCCGCGAGCAGGCCGCCGACCAGCGCCGCGGTGATAATGGCCGGAATCATGCTCCAGAGCACCGGCACGCCGTAGACCGTGTTCAGGATGGCGGTGACATAGGCGCCGATGCCGAAATACACGGCATGGCCCATGTCGAACATCCCGGCGCGGCCGAGCACGATGTCCTGGCTCAGGGCCACCACCGCATAAATGGCGAAAATGGCGAGGATGCTGATCCAGTTGGCGCCGAGAACGAAGGGCACGGCCAGCCCGGCGACCCAGACGAGCGGTCCGAGCCAGCGAAATATTTTTGTGTTCATACCTTCTCCGCCACGCGTTCGCCGAGAATACCGGTGGGCCGGACGAGCAGAATCGCGATCAAAAGACCGAAGGTAATGGCCTCTTGCCAGGTGCTCGAGATGTAGCCGGCGGCCAGGGCGTTGAACAGACCGAGCAGCAGGCCCCCGAGCATGGCGCCCGGGATGTTGCCGATACCGCCGATGATGGCGGCGATGAAGGCGTTCAGGCCGTAGATCCAGCCCATGTTGAACACCGCCTGGCGATAGTACAGGCCGATGAACAGCCCGCCGATCGCGCCCAGCGCGGGCCCGAGGATGAACACGCTCACGATCACCCGGTTGACGTTAATGCCCATCAGGCGCGCGGCATCCTGGTCGATGGCCGCCGCACGAATCGCGGTGCCGAAGCGGGTGCGGTTGACGTAGAGATACAGGGCGCCCATCAGCGCCAGCGACACGACGATAATGAGCAGCTGGGTGAAGGTCACCTCCACGCCGTGGATGTTCCAGCTGATGCTCGGCAGGGAGCCCTGCGGAAACACCAGGGTCTGGGGGCTCCAGATCAGCATCATGCCGTTTTCGAGCATCATCGAGGCGCCGAGCGCCGAGACCACCGCCGACAGCCGGTGCGCGCTGCGCAGCGGCCGGTAGGCGGTGAACTCCAGCAACACCCCGGCGCAGGATACCGCCACCACCGCCCCCACGAAGGCCAGCCCGACCACCCAGACCGCGGGGGAGCCGGCGGCGCCCCCGAGGCTGGAGATCACGGTCAGACCGATGAAGGCGCCGAGTACGCACAAGTCCCCATGTGCGAAGTTAATCAGCTTCAGAATGCCGTAGACCATCGTATAGCCCAGCGCGATCAGGGCATAAATACCGCCGACGGTCAGGCCGTTCACCAATTGCTGGCAAAACTCGCTCATGTGGTGCGTCCCCTGTGGTGAGCCAGGCGTCGATCAGCTGGCCGATGCGGAGGTCGGGTAGACCGTCTTGTAGCTGCCGTCGGCCTGCACTTCGAAGGCCTGGAACGCGCTGCCGATACGTTCACCCTTGGACGAGAAGCTGATCGGGCCGGTGATGCCCGGGAACTTGTCGACCTTTTGGTGCAGGTAGGCTTCGACCTTGTTGGGGTTGAGGCTGTGGGTTTCCTCGACCGCCTTCATCACTACGCGCATGCCGTCGGCGTTGGTCAGGGTAAAGATGCTGGGCGGGGCCTCGCCATAGGCTTTCTGGTAGGCGGCGAGGAACTCCTTGGCTGCCTTGTAGGGCAGATTCTCCGGGGCCGGCACGTTGACGATGATCGAGCCCTGGGCGGCGTCGCCGGCGATTTTCGCAAACGCCACATTCTGGTTGGCGTCACCGCCGACGAAGGGCACGTTCATACCGAGCTGCTTTTCCTGCGAGCGCAGCAGGCCGCCGTCGGAGTAGTAGCCCGAGAAGTAGATGACGTCCGGGTTCTTGGATTTGATATCGGTGAGTACCGAGGTGAAATCCTGCGAGCCGGAGTTGATATAGGCGCGGGTGAGTACGTGGCCGCCGTCGCTCTTGATCGCCTCGGCCACGGCGTCGCCCAGACCCTTCGAGAAGCTCGAATGGTCGGAGATCACCGCGATCCGCTTGTAGTGCTTGTGATCGACCAGATACTTGCCGGTGAACTTGGCCTCGGCGCTGTTCGGCGGCGCATTGCGGAAGAAGGTCTTGAAGCCGCGCTGGGTCAGTTCGTCGGCGGTGCCGTCGCTGGTCTGGATGACATTGGCGCGGGCGTAGATCGGCTGCGCCGCGGAGGCCGCACCCGAGGTATAGCTGCCGATGACCGCGAACACCCCGGCGTTGGTCAGACGGCGTCCGCATAGCGCGGCCTGGGTGGCCTTGCCCTCGTCATCACACACCTGCACTTTGATCTGTTTGCCGAGCAGGCCGCCCTTGGCGTTCTGTTCCTTGGCCAGCAGTTTGACCGCTTTTTCTATGCCCTGACCCTCATTGGCATATTTACCCGTGATCGGCGCCTGTACGCCGAAAGTGACTGTACCCGCTGCCATCGCCAGCGATGACACCCCCATCGCAACGGCGGCTGCCGTTGCCAGAATCCCTTTATGCATCGTTGTGCCCTCTCGTTATTAGAATATTCAATATATAGGAAGATACAATCGATGCTTCAGTTATTGTGTATTATACAGAGGCTTATCCGGCCTTCGGCACGGTGTGGATAGCCTGCGACAAACGTCATCGGCGCCCGTGAGCCGGGCGCGCCGCATGGCGCGGTTTGATGCATCGAACACTCGGCGTCAGGCTTGGCGGTGTGTGCGAGGCAAGACCTGGCCGCGGGTTGGTGGACCCCAACATTGGGCAGCGGGATGAGGGGATAGCCTTTCAAGTTCGCAAGCCGCGCGCGCAGTTCGGCGTCAGCCATTGTCGGCAAGGCGCGGATAGGCTTCTTGTACCACCGAGAACACAATCCCGCGCAGCCAGCCATGTGCCGGGTCGGCATCCATGCGCGGGTGCCACATGGCATCAATCGTGAATTCCGGGGTTGGGACCGGTAGGTCGAAGTGTTGGAGCCCGAGCTTGGCGGCGTGGTCGCTGGCCAGCGCATTCCCGAGGCACGATTGCGGGACCAGCGCCACCAAATCCGAGTGACGGGCGATCCGCATGGCGTCCGGGAAACCGGGAACAACGGTATGGATCTCCCGCCGCAATCCAAGCGCCGCCAGTGGCTCGTCGACGGAAGCGGCGACCTCGCCGCGTGGGGAGGCGGCCACGTGCTTGCAGGCTGCATAGCGTTCGGGGGTCACGTTCGGCTCCGCCAGCAGCGGATGGCCTGCTCGCACGACGCCGACATACCGGTCGTGAAACAGCAAGCGAGCGCGCATCTCCGGTGCGGTTGTGTCTCCCACGCCGATTTCCAGGTCGATCGAGCCGTCGCGTAGCGCTGCCACATCCTTGTTCGGCTTGGGCGTAAAGCAAAGGCGGACGTGCGGCGCTACCGCGTCAACGGCCTGCATCAGGGGAACGGAAAAGAACGCCACGAAAGCCTCGTTGGCGCGCAGGGTGAAATTACGCTCCAGCGCAGCAAGCTCGAGACGATCGTTGCGCGGTTGCAGCATTGCCCGGGCGCCGCGGGTCAGTTCATGCACGTGATCGTGTATTGCCGCGGCATACGGCGTCGGCACCAGACCGCGACCCGCGCGTACCAGCAACGGGTCGCCCGCGAACCTGGGGTCTTGCGACATGCGTTGGCAGACACGCGGCTACAGGCCGGTCCCATCTGGCGGCTCATCCAGCCGTATGTAGGCGCTCAGGTGGCGGGCCAGGTGACGGAATACAAGGCGGACGCGTTGCACGCGCCGCAGGTCTTCGTGCATGACCACCCACGTTTCGAGCGGGTAGCTCACCAGATCGGGAAGAATCCGCACCAGATCGGGAAAGCGGCGAGCCAGGGGCGCCTGGCACACGCCGATCCCCAGGCCGGCTCGGATGGCCGCGAGCTGCGCCATGTCACTGTCGGTCCGGTAGGCGAAGTCCTGTCGTTGTTCCGTGAGCCCCAGGGCGCGCATCGTGCGGATGCTCGCCGTTTCGGTGTCGAAGCCAATCCACGGGAAGCGGCGTAGATCGTCGAGGTCGGCGGGCATGCCGCGGCGTTCGATCAGATCCCGGCGTGCGTGCAAGCCAACCGTGATATGCCCGATGCGTTTGGCGATGAGCGCGTGTTGGGTCGGGCGTACCATCCGGATCGCGATGTCGGCCTCGCGATGCAGCATATCGGCGTTGTCATTGCTCAGGCTGAGTTCGATGGTCAGCGTGGGATGTTCGGCCATGAGTGACGTAAGCAGCGCGGGCAGCACCTCAACTCCCATCACTTCACTGGCGGTCACGCGTACCACGCCCGAGATCTGATCGGCCGAGGCCGAGCCCGTGCGCGAAAAGGCGCGCGCGGCGTTGGCCATGGCGCGTGCCGGGGCGACCAAGTCGAGGGCGATCGCGGTCGGTTCGAGCCCGCTCGGGGAGCGGGTGAACAGGGCGGTGCCCAGCTCATTTTCCAGCGCCTCGATGCGGCGCCGCACTGTGGGTTGCATCGCGTTCAGCGCCCGCGCCGCCGCCGACAGGCTGCCGGTATCGACGACGGCGAGAAACGCGCGATAGCGCTCCCAGTCGGTGTCATTCAAGCTGAGAAGGCTCGTTCATCATTGACGGGCCGCTGGTTGGTGTTTGCCAATTCTAACCGAGCTTGTCCGCGCCTATCGTGAGCTTCCCTCATCTCTCCGGATCGGCTCATGAATACAACAGGTCAGGCACTGGTATTGGGTGCAGGCGGTGGCGTTGGCGGCGCCATTGGCCGAGCGCTGCTCGCGCACGGCTGGCGGGTGCGCGCCGTGGTTCGACGCCCAGACAGTGCGGCGGCCGTCCGGTTGCGGGCCGACGGCTTTGAAACGGTGGCGGGCGATGCGCTGAATCGGCAGGCGGTGGTACAGGCAGCCGCCGGAGCCCGCGTGATCGTGCATGCCGTCAATCCGCCGGGATATCGCCATTGGGACACCCAGGTAATGCCCATGTTGGATAACACCATCGTGGCGGCTCATGCCCAGGGCGGGCGTATCTTTCTTCCCGGCACGATTTACAACTACGGGGCGGATGCGCTGCCGCTGCTGTACGAGACGTCGCCCCAGAACCCGCAGACCAGAAAAGGCGGGATTCGGGCCCGGATGGAAGCCAATCTCGCCGCGGCCGCCGCGGATGGGGTACGCTCGCTGATTGTTCGGGCCGGCGACTTCTACGGGCCGCGTGCCGGTAGCAGCTGGTTTTCCCAGGTTTTGGTCAAGCCCCGTAAGCCGCTGCGAAAAATTGTCTATCCCGGGCGGCCGGGTATCGGCCACAGCTGGGCCTACCTGCCCGACCTGGGCGAGGCCTTCGCGCGGTTCGCCGATCGTGAGCAAGAGTTGGAGCCGGCCGCGCGGTACCATTTTGCCGGCTACTACGATGGCGGCGGTCACGGTATGACCGCCAGCATCAAACGCGCCGCCGGCGCGCTCCATCTGCCGGTAAAGCGCTTTCCCTGGCGCTTGTTGTCGCTCCTGGCGCCGTTCAACGCGACGCTGCGTGAAATGCGCGAAATCCGTTTTCACTGGCAAACCGATGCGCGTCTCGACAATACCGCGCTGACCGCGTTTCTCGGCGCCGAGCCGCAGACGCCGCTGGACGACAGCGTGAGAGCGACCTTGCAGGGGTTGTCCGTGCTGTAGTGCTCAGGCGTATGTGTTGATCTGCGTACCAACCGTGCCGCTCGTGGCCGGCGCGGGCTGCGCTTCCACCGACGACATCAGCTGGCTGAGCTGCGACGACTGACTATCGAGCGACTTGCGCAACAGGTTCGCCTGTATGTCCTGGTTCTGGTTTTGTTGCTGTAGCGCGACCGCCGTATTGACGGCCGAATTCACGCTGCTTCCTGCGTTCATAACGCCTCCTCTTCCTGCGAGTACCCATGGCCGGATGGAGGTTATCGGCGTCTATCGCATGGACTTGAATCGGTAATGAGGCACCACGCCGTACCACCCGTTCCGGTCCGCGTCCTCGTCCGGGCCCGCGACTCGGGCGCTGGACCGGTCTCGCGATCAAGGTGCTGCCCGGCTCGGAAAATGGCCGGCGTTGCCTCATCGTCGGCCTCGGGCCCGACGCCGACCGGCGCGATCCGAGTGTTCTGTAATGCCTATTAATCAGGCTGTTTCGTGCGCTTTGTTTCGCGTCACCGCGCCGGGCCGGGCAATAAGGATTGCCCGAAATCCATGACGCGAACTCACGTGACAGGACACTCGGTTATTAATCCGGCATCAAAACAGCTGACTTCATCCGCTGTTTTCCACGCCTTCAAAAATAAAAGCCGGCGCCTGTCCGTCTTTTATTTTCAAAGGCTTCGCGGCCAATGGCCGCGGCGAGCATGCAGTCGCATACTCGCGCTATTAAGCCGAAGAATCATCCATTTTTGTGCCGGGTTAATAACGCGGTATTCGATGCTCGAATTATCCGCTAATCGAGGCGAACGCTTAGTCCAAGGCGCCGACGTCCCACCCACAGCACAAGACACAAGGCGGCCAGGAACATGGGAAGTGAACCGGGCTCCGGTACCGACACCCCGGGCGAAACATAATCCAGTGCCTGCGTCTGGGTGGCGACCGCCACGCCGTAGAACGCATTGCCGCTCGAGCCCGGCGATCCGATGCCGTCACTCCACAAGCCCACCACGTCGCCATTACCCAGATTGAACAAGAGTCCGTAGATATCCAGCAAACCGCCGTGAAACGGATAGTCGGTAGCCGTTTGGGGCGAGCCGTCCGGCCAGATCAGGTTGTCATACGTGAGATAGCCGTTGCTATTGGGCGATAAACCGAAAGCAACGGCAAACCGACTGAAATCATGGGGGGCGAGGTGGTTGGTGGGCTCCGGTGTCGCATTGTTGACCGCGACGAGCGAGGTGACGTTCTCGTTGGCGATATCGAGCCCGTTATTGGCGTCGGAAAACGTTCCGGAGATTGCGGTGATTTCATGGCCATCCGAAAACAAGGCATCGGTCGCCGGGCCGTAGGTCAACGCAAGTGCCCCGCTGATGCCCGACGTACTGAAATTCAGATAAGTCACAGTGGCCAGCGCCGGCCCTGAAATCAGCAGTGACAGGCTCGCAAGCACTGCAAGCCCGAAATGTTTTGGTGTCATGGAAATCTCCGGGTCGGTGAGGTTAGCGCAAGCGCCGATCCTCTGTTTTTTCTTAAGAGAGATGCCTTATAAGCAAATTACGATCCAGAAAATTTTACGCAATAAAAACATGGGGCTAAATTTCATCTCCGTCTGATAACCATCGATGATGTAAGAAAATCTGACACTTCAAGGGCTGGGGCGCTCGATCGCCAAGATCCCGTCGTATGCGCGGTCGGGGCAGGGCCCGAGTCCGGTCACCAAGCGGCATCAATCACCGGTCTGACTTTGGGCTGCCGACGTCACTCACGCTTGCGTGCAATAAGCGCTACCGCTGCACAGGCAACGGGCCTGGATAACGCTCAATTTAATAGCGCGCGTATGCGACCGCATGCTCGACGTGGCCATTGGCCGCTAAGGCTCGGAAAATAAAAGACGGACAGGCGCCGGCATTTATTTTTGAAGGCGTTGAAAACAGCGGATGAAGTCGGCTGTTTTGATGCCGGATTAATATATCCAAATCGGGG
>NZ_JBQDYE010000052.1:0-20124 GCF_052044155.1 Salinisphaera sp. SWV1 | reverse complement strand
GCCGGCGCTGGCGTGCCGGCGCGGCCGGCATGCGGGCCGTGCGCTGCCCGCGCAGCATCTCGCGCTTGTGTCCGGCGCCCGGCATCTTCTGCCAGGCGAAGCCGGCCGCCGCGGCATGCTCGCGCACAACCCGCGCACAGCTATAGCTGGCGAAGGTCGCACCGGGCCGGCTGGCCGCGGCCAGGCCGCGAAACACGGCCGCGCGCCACATCGCCGGATTGCGGGCCGGCGCGAAGCCGTCCAGAAACCATGCATCGGCAAGCCCGTCCAGGCCGGATAGCGCGGCCTCGACATCGTCGAAAACCAGATCCAGCGTGACGCGGTCATCGAGATGCAGCCGGTGGGTGCCGCGCACGAGCGCCGGCCACTGGTCCGCGATCCGCGCGGCATCAGCCGCCAGCGCCGGATGCCCGCGCCAGAGTGCGCGCAGATCGCCGGCGGTCAGCGGATGACGCTCGATCGACACGATATGCAAGCGCGCGGTGGCCGGTGCCAGGTCACGAAACAGCCGCCATGCCAGCATGACGTTGCGCCCGGTGCCGAAGCCCGTCTCGCCAATCACGAACGGACGGGGCTGCCGCCAGTGCGCCCAGCGTGCCGGCAGATCATTGCCCTCGATGAATACATGACGCGATTCGGCCAGGCCATCGTCGACCGAAAAGTAGACATCGTCGTAGGCCGGCGCGCGCGGTGCGTGCCGGTCGATCTCGATCGTGCCCGGCTCGATGCCGAGGCGTTCGCCCTCGCGTGGGCTCACGACGACGCCCGGACACGCCTGGTCAGTTTCTGCGCAATACGCCGCGGGCGCCCGCGCCGCGGCCGATCGCAGCGGTTCGTCACGGATCGCGCACAGGGTTGTCCACAGAGACTGTGTGTAATGTCAGGCACGGGCGCTATCGGGTCAGAGACTGAAATGCATGCTCGATGCCGAACGGCACGAACGGCAGGCCGATCAGCGCCAGCATCAGCAGCCGCACGGCCGCGCTGGCCATGCCGGCCGCGAAGATCAGCATCGGCACGCCCAGCCGCCGGGCCTTGGTTGGGATCATCGTAGGGGCAGTCTTTATTCGCCCTGCATGATAGACGAGGCGGCCGACCAGGGCGTACACACGAGACCGGGCCGCGCCCGTTGGTCAGAATCTGACCAGAGGCCGTCCCGACGCCCGCGGGCTGTGGATTCCGCGCACTTCGCCGGGTGTTGCGAACAGGGTTATCCACAGATGGTGTGTACAACGGTCGCCGCCGAACCATCGATCTGCGATCATCGCCGCATGGCAGAATCCGGCGTCATCCGATCACGTGTATTGCGGTGGCTTTTGCGCGCTCTGGCCTTCGCCTGCATTGGCCTTGGCGCCATCGGCGTGGTATTGCCCGGCCTGCCCACCACGCCCTTTGTTCTGGTCGCGGCCTGGGCGGCCGGCAAATCCTCGCCCGAGCTGCGGCGCCGGCTGCGTTCACATCCGCACTTCGGGCCTGCGCTGGTGGCCTGGGAAGATGAACGCGCGATCCCGCGCCGCGCCAAGTGGCTCGCGGTGGCGCTGATGGCGACCAGTTGGATCCTGCTCTGGTGCACCATCGAGCATCGCGGCGTGATCGCTCTGGTCGGCGCCATGCTGGCGGCCATGGCGGTGTTTGTCTTCACCCGGCCGGAGCCATCGGCACGGGGCATCGACAAGTAGCCCCGCGGCCCGACCAAGGGCCGTTGTACTGCCGGGTCGCGGGCACCGGGCCACCCTGTTATCGCCGTATTCCGGCCATCTTTTCGCGCGCTTCGCCAGCGCCTGAAACGGCAACGGGCCCGCACTCAGCCCTTCGTCGCCAGCCTGTAGGCGATCACATAGTCACCCGCTGTCGTGCCGGACGTGCCGTGGCCACCAGCCGTCACCAGCAGATACTGCCGCCCCCCGGCTTCATAGGTCATCGGCGTGGCATCGCCGCCGGCCGGGAGTCGCGCCCGCCAGAGCTGTCGGCCGGTCGCCATGGCGTAGGCGCGCACGTAATCGTCCAGCGCGCCCGTTTCGAAGGCCACGCCGCCGGCGGTGGCGATCGGCCCGCCGAGCGCCGGTACGTCCACCGGCAGCGGTAGCGACAGGATCCGGGGGCGATCGCGCGCGGCCCCGCTGGCATGGCGCCAGGCGATCCGGCGCTTCTGCAGATCGATACCGGCCACGTCGCCCCAGGACGGTGCCTGACAGGGCAGACCGAGTGGCGATATGAACGGCCCGGTCTTCACGGCATACGGCGCGCCCGTATTCGGCTGCGGCCCCCCGTTACCGGAACCGGCCTTTTCCTTTCGTTTCGCCTGCTCACGCGGCACCAACCGGCGCACGGAGGCGAGGTACGTGGGCGCGACGAACAGACTCTGATCCGCCGGATCGACAGCCACGCCGCCCCAGTTCATGACGCCGGGGTTGCCGGGATACGAAATTGAGCCCCTGCGCGACGGCGGCGTGAACGGGCCGTCGTAGCGCAGCGCGTGAAACCGGATGCGGCACGCCAGTTGATCGAACGGCGTGACGCCCCACATGTCGGCACCGGTGAGCCGACGCGGCACGAGGCTCAACGCCGAATGCGGCTGGGTCGGCGCGGTATGCACACCCGCCACGGCGCCCTGCGGCGCGGGCCGCTCGTGGATCGGCACCACCGGCTTGCCGGTCACCCGATTGAACACATACAGCTGCCCCTGCTTGGTCGGCTGGATCACCACCGGCTGCATCCCGTGGTGGCGGGTGGCCATATCGGTCAGCACCGGCTGGGCCGGCGGGCCCAGGTTCCAGAGATCGTGATGGGTCAGCTGCCGGTGCCAGGCCACCTGCCCGGTCTTGACATGCAGCACGACCAGCGACGCACTGTATTTTTTGTCCGCGGCCGAGCGCTGGCCGCCGAACTGACCGGGCCTGGCATTGCCGACTGGCAGGTACAGCAGGCCGCGCTTGAGGTCGACGCTCATCGGTGCTCCGACGTTCGGCGCGTTGCGCGTGTCGCGCGGGTTCGTCCCGGTCGGATTGCCGGCGTCCCAGCGCCACACCCGCTTGCCCGTCCTGGCGTCGTAGGCGCGCACCACGCCCGCGGGCTCGTCGGTCGCGCTATTGTCGATGACGCGGCCGCCGACGATCACCAGACCGTCGGCCACCACGGGCGGCGAGGTCGAATAATAGCCGCCCGGCTTGAGCGGACGCTGGTGTCGGGCCAGATCGATCTGGCCGTCGTGGCCGAAATTCGCGCAGCGCTGGCCGGTATCGGCATTGATCGCGATCAGGCGCGCATCCGCGGTTGGCAGGAATATCCGGCGCGGACAGGCCTGTGCCGCCGGCGCGTTCTGGGTGTTGTTCCTGTCCGCGACCGGCTTGACGCCGGCGGCCCCGTCTTGTTTCGGCTCGCTGGCGGCCTGATACGCCACGCCGCGGCAGGTCATGCGGGCCCGGCCCGGGGAATTTTTCGCGCCCTGCGGGCTGAACTGCGTGTTGTAGCGCCAGCGGATGCGGCCGGTTTCGGGATCGAGTGCCAGCAGCTTGCTGTGCGGCGTGCAGACGTAGAGCGTGTGATTGACCTTGAGCGGCGTGTTCTCGTCGCTGCCCCCGGCCGCATCGTGCGCCCCGGGCCGATCCCCGGGCCGATCCCCGGTCCGGATCTTCCAGGCCACCTTGAGCCGGCCGACGTTTTTCGTATTGATCTGATCGAGCCGCGAGTAATGCGTACCGGCATCGGTGCCGCCATAGGACGGCCAATCCGCCCCGGCGGCGTATGCCGGTTTCACCGGATGATCGCGATGGGCCGGGATCCGACCGGTGAGGCGGCCGGGGTCGGGCGTGAACTGGCTGCCGACGGCGAGCCCGAACACCGCCAGCACCGCGACCGCCAGAGTCGGGGTGGCCAGACCATTACCGGCTCGCCGCCGACGCGCGGCCAGCGGCCGGCGAATCCACGGCAACAGCAGGATCGCGCCGATCACCGCCCATAGCGCCAGCCGCGGCACCAGCGCCCAGCCAAAAAAGCCGGCCTCGTAGACCGACCACACGGCCGAAGCCATCAGGATCAGGCCGTACAAGCCGAGCGCGGATGAACGCGCGGCGATGAACAGCACCCCGTCGAGCGCGAACGCTGCTCCGGCGCTGGCGTAGTACGCCGAGCCGCCGACCATGACAAGCTTGATGCCACCGGCGAGCAGGGCCAGGCCGGCCAGCAGCAGGACCAAGCCGATACACACCGGCAGGACACGTGAGGCCAGGCGTTGGTCGGTGTCGTTCATGAGGTCATCCCGAAGGCGGTGCCATCGCACGCGCGCCGAACCGGCGCCGGGCGGCACAATTTACGGCCCGGGCCCGGGCCTGTCGACCGGCGACTGTTATCACGCCTGATTCGACGTTTTTTTAACGCGGCGGACGCACTGTCGCGCCCATCCGTCAAGCGTCGACTTTTCACTTAGGAAACACAGGTATATGATCGTAGAGTCGTTGTCGCCCTCTGTTATCAAACCACGCGAAAGAAGATCGATGCGTCGCCCCCTCATTCTGGCCCCGATCCTGCTCATCGCCGCGCTTGCGGGCTGCCAGTCCGATAGTTCGATTTCCTCTTCCTCGCCCGAGGTGTCACCTTGCAACCGGCTGCGCAACATCGATGTGCCGGCGCAGGGATTCGACGACACGGCCCATTCGCTGGCGCGCACCACCGGCTGCTTCATCAAGACCGATCTGGCCGACACCGGCTCGATCCACGTGGCTGCGGTATCCGGCCACCTGTCGATTGCCGCGGCCCTGTCGCGCGCGCTGGCGCCGACCCAGCTGCAGGTGACCCAGAACGGCGACACGCTGATCGTGCATTCCTGAAACGGCCGCCGATCGCCGGCCACGTTCGCAGCGACGACTGGCGATGACCACCGTCGACCGCGATGGTGGGCCAGCAGCAACCGCGCGCCGCTCAGACCCTCCGGCTTGCCGAGCCGTTGCTGCGGGATGCACCGGATCATGCGCCGGCTGGCTTCGGTGGCGAAGGCGTCGCGATACGCGAGGCGTGGCCACAGGCTCGTGCAAGCATCGCGCGCTCGGCGCATCAATCGAGGGTTTCGCGCGCGATGCGCACGATGCGCTCGCGCAGCCAGCGATGCGCCGGGTCGTGATGATCGAGCGCACCCCAGGCGATGCCGACCTGGAACTCGGGCAGTTCGACTGGCGGGTCGAGCACGGCAAGGCCGAGATGCCGCGCCTGGTAACGCGCGATGCGCGCCGGCAGGGTCGCGATCATATGGCTTTCGGCGACCAACTGACGCGGCAATTGGTAGTGCCGGGTGAGCACGCTGATCTCGCGCGCCAGGCCGCGATCGGCCAGCACCTCGTCCAGACGCGATAGGCCGATGCCGGTCTGGGTGATCAGAATATGCCGCTGGGCCAGAAAGGCCTCCAGCGTGAGCTCGCCGCCGGCGGCCGTCAGCGCCGGATGATCGCTGCGAATCAGGCAGGCCAGCCGGTCCCGCCACAGCCGCTGGTGGTGAAAATTGGCGGGCAACTGGCCGAACTGATTGACCAGGACATCGGCCTCGCCGCGCTCGATCTGGCCGATGGCGTCGCCCGAGGCCGACAGGATGTTGAGCGCGATGCCGGGCGCCTCGGTTTCCAGCACCGCGACCACATGCGGCATGAGCACCGAGGCCGCATAGTCCGTGATCAGGATGGTGAACAGGCGCTCGGCGGTGGCCGGCTCGAACGCGCGATTGGGCGCGATCGCGGCTTCCATCTGAGCGAGCGCGTTGCGCACCGGGCGCTGCAACTGCTCGGCGCGGGCCGTGGGCTGCATGCCGCCGGCCGTGCGTACCAGGATCGGATCGCCCAGCAGCTTGCGCAGACGCTTGAGCGCGTTGCTCATGGCCGGCTGGGTGATGTTCATGGCCTCCGCCGCCCGCGTGACACTGCGTTCGCGCAGCAGCGCATCCAGCATCACGAGCAGATTGAGATCGACGTCGCGAATATTCATCGGATGAATATAAAGGGCCGCGGGCGCGCCACGCGAGATCGCCCGGATCGCGGCTCTGGCCTCGGGGCCTGGTGTATTCATGACCCGCGCGCTGCCACCTGACGCGGCATCGCATGGGTGCATTAACCTACCGTCGACCGCAGAATAGCCCGCTCGCCCATTCACGCTGGCGCCCATGACCGATTCACGCTCTGCCTCCGAGCCGGCCGCGCGCCGGCTGCTGACCCTGGCCGGCCTGCTGCTGGTCGCCCTGAACCTGCGCCCGGCGCTGACCAGCGTATCGCCGGTGCTCACGCGTATCGGCCACGATCTGGGCCTGGCCTCGGCCGGCCAGGGGCTGCTCACCACCCTGCCCGTGCTCTGCCTCGGGCTGGCGGCTCCGCTGGCCCCGCGTCTGGCACGCCGTGCGGGGCCCGAGCGCGCCGTGCTCGTAGTGCTTATCGTACTGGCGCTGGCCATTCTGGTGCGGCCCTACAGTGGCGAGGCCGGGATGTTCGTCGGCACCGCACTCGCCGGCGGCTGCATCGGTGTGCTGGGTGTGCTGCTGCCCGGGCTGGTCAAGCGCGATTTCCCGGATAACGTCAGCGTGATGACGGGCCTGTACACCATGTCGCTTTGTCTGGGGGCATCGCTGGCGGCCGGCGCGACCGAGCCGTTGCGGCTCCTGTTTTCCGGCGCCTGGCGCCCGGCGCTGGCGTTCTGGCTGGTGCTGGCCGTGATCGCGGCCGTGGCCTGGATCGCACAGATGCACACCGTGCGCAAGCCGGCCGCGCCGTCGGGCGGGCCGCGCCGCGTGCATCGCGATCCGCTGGCCTGGCAGATCACGGCGTTCATGGGGCTGCAGAGTTCGCTGGCCTATACCGTGTTCGGCTGGCTGCCGACGATTCTGTCGGATCGTGGCATGGCCGCCGTGTCGGCCGGGCTCGCACTGTCGGTGTCGATTCTGGTGCAGCTGGCCAGCGCGATCATCGCGCCGGCGATCGGCGCTCGCATGCGTGATCAGCGCGCCGTGCTCACCACCGTCATGCTCATCACATTGATCGGCCTGGGCGGCTGTCTGTATGCCCCGATCGGCGGCATCTGGTTCTGGGTGGTCGTGCTTGGGCTCGGTCAGGGCGGCACCTTCAGCATGGCGCTGACGCTGCTCGCGTTGCGGGCACCGAATGCCGAAACCGCCGCCGAACTGTCGGGCATGGCCCAGGGCGTGGGTTATGTACTGGCCGCGCTGGGCCCGCTCGCGGTGGGCCTGATTCACCAGTTCTTCGGCAGTTGGTCGGCGGTCGGCGTGCTGGTCGGGCTGATCGGACTGGCGGCGATTGCCGCCGGCCTGGGCGCGGGGCGCGACCGCCTGGTCACGGCGCACCACTGAACGGCGCGCGCCGCCATCGGCCGATTCCGCCGCGCGCCTGGACCGTCTCGATCACAGGCGCCAAACGACCGGGCCCCGCACCGAAACCATTCGGCGAGGTATCCCGCTCAGCCGGGCACGCGCCATTCGTGCCTGATGTCTTGCGCATCGCCTGCCGCGAACGACCACAGGCTGTCATCGGAGGCGGCCGCGATCGACAGCCGGCCCCGCGGCAGGAACACGCCGGTATCGAGCCAGCGGGTATTGCCGCAGGCCACGGCCGACGGCATCGGCGTATGGCCGAAGAACACGCGATCGATGCCGGCGACATCGATCTCGCCACGCGGGCGCCGTCCCTCGACCCTGCCCACAACCTTGCCTGCCCGATCGCGGCTCCACAGGGCGTGCTGCAGTATCGACGACCCGGCGGCGGCATCGGCGATGGCGGCGGTGGTGGCCGGCCAGCTCGCCGCCGGCACATCGGCATGGAGCAGTCCGATCTGCCGGCCATCGGCCAGTTCCACGGCCAGCGCGTACGGCAGCGCGGCCAGCGCCGCAAGCAATGGGCGGGCCCGGTTTTCTTCCAGGCTTTCGAACCAGTGCCCGCCGTTCTGGTACCAGAGCGCGCGCGCCGCCCGGTCGGCCGCGTCGCCGCCCACACCCACGGCATCCAGCATCATCTGTTCGTGGTTGCCGCGTACCGCGAAGAACCAGGGTTGACGCAGAAAGTCCGCCGCGCGGTGGCTTTCCGGCCCGCGGTCGACGAGATCGCCCACCGACAGCAAGCGATCGCGATGGATATCGAAGCCAAGATGCGACAGCGCGGCTTCCAGTACCGGGAAATAGCCGTGGATATCGCCGACGATGTAATCCTCGCCCCGGGTGTTCGGCGGTAACCGTTGAATACGTGGCGCGCTCTGCATGGGCCAAGCATCCCATGCCCGGCCCCGGCGCGTGAAGAGACGCCGGCCCGGGGCACGTCCGGGCGCGTACTGTTGCCGCATCGCGCCGGTTACGGGCCAGCCCACGCGAGACAAAAAACCGGCCGCCTCGCCGACGGCCGGTTTGATTCAAGCGCTAATGCCCTGGCTTACGGCGAGACCTGCTTGGTCGGCATCACCAGGATTTCCTGGGCATTGACGTGGCCGGGCTGGGCGAAGGCATAGACCAGCGAACTGGCGATGTCCTCGGGGTGCAGCGCATCGACCTTGTCGCGGCGCTCCTGCATGGCGTCCTCGCTCACATTGAAGCCCCAGTTGGTATAGACCGCGCCGGGTTCGATCAGCGATACGCGGATACCGTCGCCACCCAGCTCCTTGCGCAGGGTGTCGTGGAAACCGACCACGGCAAACTTGGTCGCGCAGTAGACCGACCAGCCGGGCACGCCGAAGCGGCCACCCACGCTGGAAACAGTCGAGATCATCGGCGCCTCGCGCCCCTTCATCAGCGGGATCGCGGCCTGGGTGCAGTTGAGAACGCCGTACAGATTGGCGTCGATCTGCTTCTTCCATTCCTCGGGCCTGGACTCGGCGAACGGGTCGTTGTAGCCGACACCGGCGTTGTTGAACATCAGATCCACCGCGCCGTAGTCGGCCTTGATGCGCTCGAACAGCCGGGCCACGGCCTCGGCATCACCGACATCGGTGGGCATGGCACTCGCCTTGGCGCCGAGTTCGTCGGCGAGTTTTTCGATTTTGTCGGCGCTGCGCGCGACGAGGATGACCTGGGCGCCTTCGGCGACCAGCGCCCGCGCCGTGGCTTCACCGATGCCGCTGGAGGCGCCGGTGATGACACAGATGTTGTCGGTCAGATCGCGATATTGCATTGGCAGGGATCCTCTAGTCGGCCACGCGTCATGGCGCGGCCATTGAAGTGTTGACCCTCAGAACCTTGCGCGCGATCGACTTTTTTCAAGTCTCGGCTTCGACCAGCGTCAGCCGCTCGTAGTCCTTGACGATGCGCCCGGCCGGGATCACGCGGCCATGGAACGCGGCATACACGCCGGGCACGACCAGGCGTGCGGCCATGACGGCCTGGGCCACGTTCTGGGCGGCATCGCTGTCGGCCACGCGATACGGTCGCATCGCGCCGGTGAGCACGATCGGGCAACCGGGGCCGTCCAGGGCTTCGGCAAGCGCCTCGGCCGTACGCGCCAGCGTATCGGTGCCGTGGGTGATCACGATGGCATCCGCGTCATCGGCCGCCAGGCAGTCGCGTGCCGCGGCCACGACCTCGGCGCGCTCGGCCTCGCCCATCGCCAGTGAGTCGATCGACATCACACGCCGGACCTCGATCCGCACGTCGGGCTGGTCGAGATGCGCGAGCAGTGTCTCGATAACCGGTCTGTCCAGCGTGAGCGCGCCGGCAGTGGCGTCATAGCTTTTCTCTATGGTGCCGCCGGTGGCCAACAGCACGATACGAAACGGCGAGCGCGATGAAACGTTCATGTTGAATGCCCGAAACAAGGGGAAACTCCCAGTCTACCGCCCGCACCCATCGAATCGGTGCCGCAACGTGCCAAACTGGCGGCAGACCGTCGACTCCTCGAAGCGACACCGCGCCCGTCGGATCGCGAGGCGCCGGCTCGGGGAGCGCGCAGACGTCGCCCGGCCGTAGGGCCGCTGCTTGGATTTGCCCGGGGACAGACCACTTGGCATCGATCTCACATTCCTCCGCCAACCGCTTCGAGCGCGGTGTCTGGTGGGCTGCCGCGCTGCTCGTGTCGCTGTTCTGCACCGCAGTCCAGCTATCGATCACCGCACCGTACCGCCTGACCAGTTTCGCCCGCATGACGCATTTCACCGCCGTGGAGCCGTTCCAGCACCGGGTGTTGATCCCGGCCCTGGCGGCTGCCATCGAGCATCTGGCGCCGCTCGGACCGCATCTGGTATTCGGCCTGCTGGAAGTGGTGGCCTGGATGGCGCTGATCATGCTGGCCTACCGCGCGGTCGAACGTTTCGGCATCGCCGAAACCGAAGCGCTCAAGCGCCTGCTCGCACTCTCGATTGTCCTGCCGCTGGCGATCGTGGTGCTCATGCCCGATCTGCGGGTCTGGCCGCTGATTTCGCTCGACGGCGGCACCCTCGACCTGGGCAACTGGAGCGCGCGCACGCTGTTCTATTACCCCTACGACCTGCCGGCCGCGGCCTTCACCCTGGCCCTGCTGCTGGCGGTGGCCGACTGGGGCGATCGCCCGGAATGGCGGCGCCTGGGCGGATTCGCGATCCTGTTCGCGCTGGCGACCGTCAATCGCGAGACCACGCTGTTCGTCATCCCCATGGCCGCGTTGATGCTCGCCGGGCGGCTGCCGATGACCCGGTTCGCCGCGCTGCTCGGGCTGATGCTGGCATTGTATGCCGCCGTCGAGTGGCCCCTGCACTGGCTTTTCTCCAACCAGCCGAATCCGCACGCCGCGCTCGGCGACACCCAGTACGAGCTGCACATCACGGAAAACCTGCGGCTGCTGTCACATCCGGCTTATCTGCTGACCGAGCCGGTCCGATTCGTGGGCGGCTGCTGGCTGGTGGTCGTGCTGTGGTGGCGCTGTATCGATCGCCGCCTGCGGGCGGCGATCCTCGGTCTGGCCGTGCCGCTGATCCTGGTCGGCATCGTGGTCGGGCGCATCGCCGAGCACCGCATCTTCATCGAGGCCGTGCCCCTGTTCTGGCTGGCCGGTCTGCAGGCCATCCGCGGCCGGCTCGCGGCCGAGGCCGCGCCGCCCCGATAGCGTATCGATCAGCCGGCCAGTGCCTCGAACACACGCGCCACCGCCTCGGCGCCGGGATCGACCACGCCGGTCAATGCCTCGTCGCGGACATAGGCCGCGCGACCGGCGCCGGCATGGCCCATGTCGGCCGTGGCGTCGGCACCGGCGCGCGCCGCTTGCGCCGCGTCGCCAAGCGAACCACCGTCGGCCAGCGCCTGAGCCGCGGGGACGAGCGCATCGAGCATGGTGCGATCACCCGCTTGCGCGCCACCGTAATCCTGCATGCGGCCGATACCGGCCGCCAGCGCCGCGCCGAAGGCATGGCCGTCGCGCAGGGCCGCGGCGGTCGCGGTGAACAGGATCGACAGCAACACGCCGGACGAGCCGCCCATCTCGCGCGCCAGCAGATCGCCGATTTCGTCGGCCAGCAACGCCGGCTCGCCGGTGGACACGCGATCATCATCCAGCGCGCCGCGGATCGCCTTGGCGCCTCGATTGAAGGCGGTGCCGGTATCGCCGTCGCCGGCCGCGGCGTCCAGATCGTCGAGCTCGGCGCGGGCCAAGGACAGGGCATCGGTGGCCGCCCGGATGCGATCCGCGCGCGCCGGATCACGCCCGCCGGCGCCGGGCGCCTTGTGCTCGCTGACAGTCGGCACGAAGGTCTCGGGCGCGGCCACATCGCACAGCCCGGGCCAGCCGATGGCAGCCACCGGGCTGGCCAACGCGGCCCGTGCGTCATCGTCGATCGGCAGCAGTGTGATCGAGAAGCCGTGCATGTTCATGGAACTCATCACCGGTGCCGGTAGCACTGCCGCGCGCACTCGATCGGCCGGCAACCGGGCCAGCACTTCGCCGGTAAGTACCGCCATCTCCTGGGTCGAGCAGCCGCCCAGGTTGTTGATCAGGACCACCCAGCGGGCATCGCCGTCATGACGCGCCTCGGCGGCCTCGATCAGCGGCTCCAGCGCCAGCCGGACGGCATCGGCGGCGTTCTCGGGCGCGACTTCGCGCACACCCGGCTCGTTGTGGATGCCCAGCCCCAGTTCCGGCGAACGGGGCTCGCGTTTGCCGCCCGGCAACGTCGCGCTGGACAACGACAGGCCGATCGAGACCAGCCCGTCTATGGTCGTCTGTGCCGCACGCGTCACCGTATCGAGATCCGCACCGGCGGCGGCATGGTGGCCGGCGATCTTGTGTACCAGCACCGTCCCGGCCAGCCCACGCGCGCCGACGTCCTCGGGTAGCGAGATATCGTCGGCCACGATCACGCTGCGCACGGTGTAGCCCTCGCGGGCGGCGCGCTCGGCCGCGAGGCCGAAATTGAGCCGGTCGCCGGTGTAGTTCTTGATCACCAGCAGACAGCCGGCCGGCCCGGTCACTTCGCGGATCGCGGCCAGCACGGCCTCGACGCTGGGCGAGGTGAACAAGTCGCCGGCGATGGCGGCGGCCAGCATGCCGCGGCCGACAAACCCGGCGTGGGCCGGCTCGTGACCCGCGCCGCCGCCGGAAATCACCGCCACCCGGCTGTTGTCGAAATCGCGATCCACGATCAACCGCATGCCGGACGCCCGCTCGCTCACGCGTACCGGCGCGATCCGGGCCAGCCCCGACAGACCCTCGTCGACCACGTCATCGGCGGCATTGAAGAAGAAATCCATGGCCGGCTCCCGTGTGTTGCCTGCCGCAAGCCTACCGTGGTAGCGGCCGCCGAGCCCAGCCGGCGTTGATGGCGAGCGCGCCGCCGATGATCGCCGCGCCGATCGCCAGCCGCAGCAGATCGGCATCGCGATTCCAGATCAACAGATTCACGACCAGGCCAGCCGGGATCAGGGCATTGTTCATGACGGCGAGTGTGCCGGCATCGACCATCGCCACGCCACGATTCCAGGCATAGTAACCGGCACCGGAGGCCACGATCCCGAGCCAAAGCAACACGCCCCACTCGACCGGCGTGTCGGGCAGGGCCGAACGGTCGCCGAACAGGGCGAAGCCGAGCGCGGCCACCGGCCAGGCGCCGGCGAAGAACCAGCCGAACTGGCGATGCAGCGGCACGGCGGCAGACAGCCGCGGCGCCAGTCGTCGATAGCCCACCTGACCGATCGCGAAACACAGGTTCGCCCCCTGCATGAGGGCAAAGCCAAGCCAGACGTTTTCGCCGACGTCGGTGTAGCGGATCACGCCCGCCCCGGCGACGGCCAGCAGCGCCACCAGCAGATACCGCGGCGCGAACCGGCCGGCCAGCAGATCATCGAGCAGGGTGATGTAGACCGGGGTAAGAATCGAGAACAGCAGCACCTCCGGCACCGACACGAACAAAAACGACTGATAGAAAAACAGATACATCAGCCCGATCTGGACCGCCCCGACCGCCATCAAGCCCAGCGCGGGCCCGCGCCCCGTGGCGTGCGGGCGCAGCATCGGCGCAAACACGGCGAACGCCAGCGTAATGCGTGTCAACACGGCAAAATAGTCATCCACCTGGCCGGCCAGATAGACGCCGATCAGGCTGAAGGAAAACGCCCAGAGAACAGTGACGGCAACGAGATAGCTCATGACAATCGCAGCGACGGCGGAAGACGGGGCAAGCGACACGATTATACGGACCTGGCAGCGGCTGCCCGGGCTGCGTGCGCTGTCGTTCGTGGCCGAACCGGGCGCGGCCTCCCAGACCGGCTGGCGCGGTGCCGGCCGCGCCGAGATCACGGCCATGCCCGACGGCGACGCCTGGCGCCTGACCGAGCGCGGCCGGTTCTCACCGGCGGGCGCGGCGCGCCCGGTGGCATTCCATAATGTCTATCGCTGGGTGCGGGCCGACAACCGCCTGCGGCTCTACCACGAGCGCTTCGGCACGGCCGCGGCCGTGTTCCTGTTCGAACTGGTGGCCGACGGCGGGCGGCGCCTGGTCTGCCGACAACCCCATCTTTGCGGCGACGATGTCTATCGCGGCACGCTCGAACTGGTCCACGATGGCTTCGATCTGGACTGGTCGATCACCGGGCCACGCAAGTACGAGCATCTGTACTATCGCTATCGCGCGTCGCCGATCGCGCCGAACGACGAAATCCGCCATGACCGATAACGACAGCGCGCAACGCATCACCACCGAACCCGTGGCCACGACCGTCATCGTGAGCGTCGACACACGGTTGATCGCGCACTCCCGCCGCGCCGTGTTGCTGACCGAGCGCGGCTACCGACCGAGGCTGTACCTGCCGCGCGGCGATATTGCCGCCGGCGTGCTGATCGATTCGGATACGCGCACGCATTGCCCCTACAAGGGCGACGCCCGTTATTTCCATGTGACGATCGACGGACAGCGCTATACCGATGCCGCCTGGTCCTACGACGAGCCGCTCGCCAGCGTGGCGGCGATCGCCGGCCGGGTGGCGTTCGACCACCCGGCGATCCGGGTCGACCAGCGCGGCTGAGACCATCGCCCGGGCAGGGCCGTATACTCGGGCGGGTTTTCGCCCGCCAACCGGGAATCATTATGTGGGTTACCGTCATCCTGATCGCGATCACCTGCGCGGTCTCGATCACTTGCTTTTCCAACGCGCGCCTGCTCGATCGGCTGCTGCTCTGGCCGCCAGCGGTAAGTCGCGGTGAATACTATCGGCTGCTGACCAACGCCTTCGTGCATGCCGATGGCGCGCACCTGGCCTTCAACATGATCACGCTGTTCTTCTTCGGCCGCGTGATCGAGGGCTTTTTCGAGCGCTATATCGGCGCGACCGGCTTCGTCGCCTTCTACCTGGCCGCCGCGGTGGTTTCGACAGTGCCGAGCTATCTCCAGCACCGCAACGACTCGCGCTATCGCAGCCTCGGCGCCTCGGGCGCGGTATCGGCCGTGCTGTTCGCCTTCATTCTGCTGGCGCCCTGGTCGACGATCTATGTGTTCGTGGTGCCGGTGCCGGCGATTGTCTACGGCGTGCTGTTCACCGCCTACGGGCTGTACGCCAACCGGATCGGGCACGACCACATCAACCACAGCGCACATCTGTGGGGCGCGGCCTTCGGCGTGGTGTTCACGCTGATCATGGAACCGCGGCTGGGGCCGCTGTTCCTGGCGCAGATCACCTCGCCCGGCGCGCAGTTCTGACATGCGCGTTCTGTTCTGGCTGGCCGCGATTGCCATCGTCGTGCTCTTGGTGCGCGCGCGCTGGCAACGCTGGCAGCGGCGACGACGCGGCGAGCCGGAACCGGTCCAGCAGGGCCCGCGCACGATCACGCTGGTCGTCATCGCCCTGCTGCTGGTCTACGGGCTGCTGATCGGCTATCGCCTGTTCGTCGGCGACTGGAACACGCTTCATTGAGCATGGGCGCGATGCGCCGAGGCCCGCGGGTGGTGCTGGCCGGCGGCGGCCATGCCCACGTGGAATTGTTGCGCCGCCTGGCGCTGCGGCCGACGCTGCACGATGCGTTTGCCGCCGTCGACCTGATCGAGCCGGAACGCCACATGGCCTATTCCGGCATGCTGCCGACGACCGTGGCCGGGCATTACACGTGCCAGCAGATGCAGGTCGATATCGGCCGGCTCGCGCGGCTTGCCCGGGTGACGCTGTACCGCACGCGGGTCACGCAGATCGACGCCGCCGCCCGCACGGTCACCCGCGCCGACGGCACGCGCTGTTGCTATGACCTGCTGTCGCTGAATATCGGCGCCGTACCGCGATCGATCGCCGGCGATCATCACGCGCATGTGGTGCCCGCCAAGCCGGTGACCGCGCTCTGGCACGGGCTGTCGGCGACCGAACGCCGGCTCGACGCCAGCGACCGGGCACTGGAGATCGCGGTCATCGGCGGCGGCGCGGGCGGCGTCGAACTGGCGCTCGCGCTGGCGTATCGTTGGCGCCATCCGCGGCCGGCGCCGCGCATCGCCTTGTACCACCGCGGCGACGCGCTGCTCGGTCGCGGCGAACGGGCCGCGGCGGCGGTACTGGCCGATGCACTGCTCGATGCCGGTATCGCGCGCCATCCCGGCACGACCATCGCGCGCATCACCCCGGGTACGATCGAGAGCGCCGACGGCCGCGAATTCGTTGCCGATGCGGTATTCGTGGCCACCGGCGCCGCGGTGGCGCCCGGCCTGGCGATGCGCGGTCTGGCACGGGACGAGCACGGCTTCATCCGGGTCGACACGCAGCTCCGGAGCGTCGATGCGCCCGGCGTGTTCGCCGCCGGCGACATCGCCAGCCTGCCGGTGCCCCGGCCCAAATCCGGCGTGTACGCCGTCCGCGCCGCGCCCGTGCTGGCCGACAATATCGAACGCGCCGCAACCGGCCGGCCCCTGCGTGAATTCCGCGCGCAACGGCAGGCGCTGGCCCTGATCGGTCTGGGCGCGCGCCGCGCGGTCGCGGTCCGCGGCTGGCCGGTCGCGCCCACCGGCTACGCCGTATGGCGACTCAAGCAGGCAATCGACAAGCGCTTCATCGCTCGCTACCAGGCCGGGAAAATCGCTCGCATCATGCATCGGTCGGGCGTATAATCCGCCGCCAACGCGCTCCCTTCGTCTAGCGGTCCAGGACGTCGCCCTCTCACGGCGAAAACACGAGTTCGAGTCTCGTAGGGAGCGCCATTTCCTAGCGCCGAAAGCCCCGCGTTTGACGCATTCCGGCCCGATGATTTTCGGCTGCCGCCATGGTTGCCCCGGGTCCCGGCGACAGCCGGCGCTCGCCGCGCTTCGCCAACCGCTATAAATCACGTCGTTCCCATGATCGTGGCGCCGCCGCGGGCCCATGAGGGCACGCGAATATCACGCACGCGCTGTCCGCGGTAGGCTGGTTCGGCCCCCACCCGACAGGCCGTGCTGTTCATGCCGCATCTGATCACCCATCGCCCGCGCGTCTCCAACCTCGGCTCACTTAACGAGCACAGCACCTCGCACAAGGTCTGGGAGACGATCAACGCGTTCAGCTACAAGCTGGGCGGGCTCGGATTCGTCGCCGGCAGTGTGTTCTTCTTTCCGGCCCTGTCGAAGTATCTGGCGGTGGGCGACTGGCTGTTCTTCGCCGGTTCGCTGCTGTATCTGCTGGTCACCGGTCACGACCTGCTGGAAGTGATCAAATACTGGCGCCGCCACCGGACCAACAGTTTTGCCGATTACATCGAATTCGTCGCCGCCTGGTCGTACGTGCTCGGCTCGGCGTTGTTCGTGGTCGGCAGTCTATGCTTCCTGCCGTCGCTGGGCGCAACCGTGCCCGGAGCGTGGTGTTTCATCGTCGGCTCGGTACTGTTCGTCGTTGGCGGGATGGTCAATATCCTGCAGGTGGTGGAAGCGCCTTCGCTGATCTACATGCAGTTGTTCAACGTGACCGTGGCGATGTTCCTGATCGGCTCGGCGTTGTTCACGGTGGCTTCGATTCCCTATCTCTGGGACCTGTCCGGCCCGATGAAGACCCCGATCACCACCTTCGTCGCCGCCCAGTTCCTGTTCGCGAGCATTCTTTTCTTCGCGGGCGGCATCGTCGTTTACTATCGCAAGCTGGTGCGCGACAAGCTGGAAGCGTTCTGTCATGCCAGCGGTCTCGGCACCATGTTCATCCGCGAGCTGCAGAGCGAGATCCACGACAAAGCCAAACTCGGTCAGACCTATAAGCCCGGTTAGCTGTGCCAACCCACCAACTTTCGTCCGGGCGGACCGCCTCGAAACGATTCGAGCTTTCGCAAGACAATTCGACCGGCAAGCATCATCCGGCGGCGGTACTGTGACCAGGCGCCCTATGGTCGGTCCAGGGCGTCGGGCGTCGGCGCGCGCTGCTCGCCGACCAGCCGGGCACTGATGCGGCGCAGTTCGGGCAGTTCATCGAGCAGCAACTGAAGTTGCCCGGCCACCAGGCGCACGGTGCCTTGACGTTCCGCGCGCAGGCGGGCGAGTTGATCATAGATACGCGCGGCGGCCCCGCCGTCGAACGGCGCCGGCTCCGAGCGGATCAGCCCGTGGGCCACGTGGTCCAACGCTTCGGCAATGTGGGCGACCGCCTCTTCCAGGATATCGGCATCGGCCGCGGCCAGCCGCTCGCGGTGCGCGCCCAGGGTGGACAGATGCCCGATCAGGGTCTGGGCACAGGCCAGAACGGCCAGCGCTTCACGGCTGTCGGTACGGGCGCCGTGCGGATCCTTGAGCGCGGTGGCCACATGCGTGCTCACCGCCGCGTCGGCGTTGTGCGCGTCGCGCCGGGCGATGCGATAGGCCAGGTCATCGGCGCGGCCCTGCCTATACTGCGCGAACAGCAGCCGCAGATAGGCCGCCTGCGCCGCCAGTGCGTCGGCCAGCCGATGATGCAACTCGCGCTCGCGCCAGTCCGGCAGCACCAGGAGCATGACCACGGCCGCCAGGCCGCCGCCGATCAGGGTGTCGATAAAGCGTGGCCAGATCAGATCGAAACCGTTGCCGATCTGGTTGAACGAGACCAGCACCAGCACGCTGATCGCCGCTGCGGCCGTGAAGTAGTAACGAAAGCGTGCCGCGAAGAAGACCACGCCCGAGGCCACGATCAGCAGCAACTGGACCGGCGGCGCCGGAAACAGGCGCATCAGCGCCCAGCCGATCACGAGGCCCACAACCGTACCGCCCACGCGCTGGAGAAAACGCGTGCGCGTGGCGCCATAGTCCGGCTGGCATACCAGCATGGTGGTGAGCAGGATCCAGTAGCCCTGGGTCGGATGTACCGCCAGCAGCACGAGATAACCCGCCCACATCGCCAACGACAGGCGCAGGGCATGCCGGAAGCGCGCCGAGGCCGGGGTGAGTTGAACGCGAATACGCTGCCAAATCTCCAGCGACGATTGCGGCAAAGGATTCTGCAGCATCGTATCGCCCGGTTCGGCGTCTGCGTCGCCGGCCCCGGTCACGCGCTCGGCCAACCCCCGGAGGTTGTCGGCGACGTCGTCGACCGCGTACAACAAGTCCGCCCCGGGCGCTGCCGTGAGCCTGCGACGGTAGGCGATGGCCGTGTCGAGATCGGCCACGGCGGTGTCGACTCGGCCATCATCCAGGAACGGCTCGTCATAGCGCAGCGCCTCGGCGCGGGCGCCGCAGGCCGCCCCGGTAATGCGCAGCAGGCGCTGGCAGCGGAACAACAAATCGCTGTGGTAGAACGCCTCGGTCAGCGTCTTGTACGGGTAATGGGCGGAACTGGCGCGTTCGTGGATATCCTGGGCAGCCAGATACAGGCGCAGGTTCTCGCTCATGGCCGAGCGCGAACGACGCCCGGCCAGGCGATCCATCAGGGCGAGGCGGGTATCGTTGAGCGCGCTGACGACGCGCGCGTTGGCATGGGCCAGATCGCTGCGGCGCGCGGCCACGTCCAGATCGCGCACCGGCTCGAACAGCCAGGATTTGCAGCGCAGATAGTCATCGAGCGCGGCATACAGCCGTGCCAGCGACTGGCGCACCGGCCGATGCACGAACACGGCGTTCCAGGCCAGCGCCAGCACGCCGTACCAGCCCGCGCCCACCACCAGCAGCAACGGCTCCACCCAGAACGCCCGCGGCGTGCCGGTATGCTGGGTGACGCCGATCATGGTGTAAACCGACAGCAACAAGGTGGCGTTGCCGATGGTCGCGAACCGGCCACTGGCCGCCCCCAGCATGATCAGCACGAACGTGCCCGCCGGCAACGCGAGCGCAAACGCCCAGGGTATGTCGAGCAACGCCTCGACCGTGAGCGCGGCCACCGAAAAACAGATCAGCGTGAGCAGCAGGGCCCGGGCGCGCCGGCGCCAGCTGTCGTCGGTCTCGGCAATGGCGCTGGCGATCACACCGAGCATCAGCGGAATCAGCGCGTGGGCATCCTCGCGCAGACCGGAATACAGGATGACGCCGGACAGCGCGACCAGCACCCGGATGGCATCGGCGAAACGATCGAACGCCGTGACGCGTTGCAGACGAAACCAGCGCAATGACATTCGTAACCGTCGACCCATGAAGGCGAGTGTAGCGCGGGCGCCAGCGGGCTTCGCGCAATGGCGGCGGATCAAGCCGGGCGCCGGATGATCGGCTACACTACGCGGCGCATTATACTTTAGTCTAGGGCCTGTTGCCGTTTCGTACACGTGCCGCGTTGGAGACCGCAAATCCGTCGAGACAAGGCGCGCGTCGCCG
>NZ_JBQDYE010000051.1:0-20431 GCF_052044155.1 Salinisphaera sp. SWV1 | reverse complement strand
AATCCGTCGCTGTACTCCGCATCGTGGTACGCGAGGGATTCTCACGCGACATGGCCGATCTGTTGCTCGACGATCTCTGCAAAGCCGTCCACGAACTCGAGACCTCGCCTCCGGAATCTCCCCGGCGCTCTGGCGGGCAATTCCATCACGGCTGATCAATCCGCGCGTGAATCTTGCAGCTATCGCGGGCTGTCCCAGACCAATTTTCTGCCGCAGACTTGGCAGAACAATATTGCCAAGCTGAATACCCGAACCAGCAGTCTAGAGCTTGTCATCTCATCAGTCAGCCCTGATGGATTCAGCCCTCGACGCTCTGCGGGCGGTCGCGCTTCGGTCATACTCAGTCGGCTCTAGGCCGGGAAGCGGCTGGTTAACGCTCACAATAAGACAGGCAGCACAGCTGTTCATTGGCAGCGGCAGAACCTAAACGGGCTCAGAGGAGCAATTTTATTCCGCACATCCAAGCGTCCGAAAGAGCGGGGTAGAACCCCATTCCTACCGACGGCAGTTATCGGACAGGATGGCGTTTATGCATAAGCGCGCCTCTCGCGGGGCGGATTCCCACATGTAAACGTGGAATCGGAAGTTGGCTACGGTCGGTACCGTGGATCGCTACTGGGGGCCAAGCCGGTGCTGGCCACGCCCACCGCGCTGGATCGCGGGTTATAGGCGGCGATTGCCGCACCGCGACATCACGGACCGACAAGGAACAACCGGTGGTCTCCGCTCCGGCCGATAAAAGCTGAAAACGGCGACGGGATCGGAACACTCCCCCGTCGCCTAACCACGTGACCTGTGATGGGGGACGGCTACTATGGCTGATCACTATCCTACCAGAGCCCGCCCCATCAATGGCGATTTGTGGCGCACGCGGCATCGGATGATGCCAGGAATGAGGTGGCGGTCTGGGTCTCCACGAACGCTGTCGAGGACAACGAGCGGCTCCCCGACCGACTCGACGCGGTCGATGCGGAGATCGCCTTTTTCTGGAGACATACGATAGTCGAACACACTACTATGCGCGGGTTGTGCAGCGGCCCGACCGCTCAGTATGGGGCGAGCCGGCCGCGTCTGTCCTTCCGCCCAGCCGAAATAATGTGTAGTGTGCATTAGTATCCGAGGAGCTGTCGTAAGTGGCGTCGAAATGACGTCGCGATTGACCGCCGGAGAGCCCTTTATGGGACTCATTGATCAAAGTCGTCGCAAAATCAATACGATCAACTGCGAACGATGTCATCTCAAGCCGGAATGCCTACCCTCCGAATTGTCCGGCACCCCGTTGGCGCTTTTCGAACGCAAGGTGATTAGGCCACGCCAAGCCATCAAGCGTGGTGAGGTTCTAGTCCGGCAGGGCGATCCGATGCACTCGCTCTATGCCCTGCGCATTGGTTCGCTTAAAGTGACCATGGTGCACGCCGATGGTACCGAGCGGGTGCTGGGATTCCGTTTTCCCGGTGCCATCATTGGCTTGGCCGAACCCGATCAAAAAACGTGGACACGTACGTTCATCGCGCTAGAAGACACGTGGCGTTGCGAGATCCCGGTCCAAGCGCTCGACGATACGATGAATCAGCACCTCATACGGCTTATGAGCCGCCGCCTGCTGGAGGAATACACGACGCATCTGACCCTCGCAACGACAAGCGGGGCCGGTCGTATCGCTTCGTTCCTGCTTCGTATCAGCATCCAGGTAGCACCGCGCGGACAACTCACCCGCCAGTTCCGCTTGCCTATGCCCTATGGCGATATCGCAAATTACTTGGGCATGCGACAGGAATCACTGTCACGTATTTGTAACAATTTTTGCAAACAGGGGCTTATTTTGAAATTCGGGCGTCATATCAACTTAGTTGACGTCGAGTCGTTGCGGCTGATGTCGGAAATAGACTGACCGCGCTCTTGCGTCGTTTGCCATCGAGCGCGATATCGCATCGGTCCAAGAGACGCTGGCCGCCGAGCCGGACCTATCACTGGCATTGGCTGGCGATTCGCCAGTGGCAGACGTCCGCCCGTGATCAATAAAGACAAGCGGGCGTTGGCGGTTACGCTCTACCATGATAAAGCCAATGCCGATCACCAAGACCGCCGCGGTGGTGGGCATCTCCATGCCAACGCTTTATGCCTACGTGGAGGCGGCGCAGCCGACGACTGCCTGACAAAGCCCCCACGTCCCGGGCCCGCCACGCACGACTGACAATTATCTCGGGGCGTTACACGAGGCTACTGGTCGGCAACCCAGGCGCCGCGGGTGGCCCACGCCGAAATTAAGAATGTCCACGTCGGCGCGCCTGACACGAATGATGTCGTTTTCCTGCAGCCGGTGCAGCACCCGACTGACGGTTTCGTGGCGCATGCCCAGAAAAGGGGGCAGATCGGCCCGTTTCATCGACAGCCGCACGGGCGATCGCGATAGGCCGCGCCGTTGTCGCCGCCGTGCCAGACTGACCAGCAAGGTGGCCAGCCGGCCCTCGCTGCTCTTGCGCCCGAGCGTCAGCAGTAGGTGCTCGTCGTCGGACAGTGCCTGGCTCATCAAACGCATCAGCTGCCGGCGCAGGCTAGGCAGTTCATCGACGAGGTGGTCGAAACGCTCGAAGGGAATCCGGCAGACCCGGCTGTCCTCGAGCGCAACCGCCGTGCAGTGGTGACGGTGACTGGCCAGGCCGTCGAGCCCGAGCAGGTCGCCCGGATAATAGAATCCCATGATTTGTTCGAAGCCCTCGGCATCGACCACCGAGGTTTTCATTGCCCCGTCGCTGATGGCGTAGAGCTCGCTTAAGGCGTCGCCCTGCGCGAACAGGGTGGCGCCGCGCGCCACCCCGGGGCCGTCGACCTCGACCAGCTGCTCCAGGCGCCGGATATCCCAGACCATAGGGCAGGCACAACTCCACCAGCCCACAATCCGTGCAGGCCTTTTTGACGTCGTCTAGACATCCGTTCGAAACCGAGCTCATGCGGTGGTAGTAAAGCCCACTTTTTTATCTGGATTGACGAAAGTCAACGGCAGCACACTTAATTGGCGTTATCTTGAACGTTCAAGGCGGTTTACGCCGTCGCAACCAATTTATTGGAACTACGGCCATGAAAGCACTCGTTTATCACGGGCCTGGGCAGCGCGCTTGGGAAGACAAACCACGACCCACGATCACACGTCCCACGGACGCTATCGTACGTATCACTCATACCACTATCTGCGGAACTGATCTGCACATCCTCAAGGGCGATGTGGCGACGGTCGAGCCCGGACGCACCCTCGGTCACGAAGGACTCGGCGTCGTCGAAGACATTGGCGAAGGGGTGGCCAACTTCAAAGTCGGCGATCCGGTGCTGATTTCCTGTGTGACTTCCTGCGGCCACTGCGATTACTGCAAGCGCGGCATGTACGCCCACTGCCGCGACGGTGGCTGGATTCTTGGCAACATGATCGACGGCACCCAGGCCGAATCGGTGCGTATCCCGCATGCCGATAACAGTCTCTATCGGCTGCCCGAGGGCATGGACCCGAGCGCAGCGGTAATGCTGAGTGACATTCTGCCCACTGGCCACGAGATTGGCGCGCTCAACGGTGAGGTGGGGCTTGGCGATACCATCGCCATCGTTGGCAGCGGCCCTATCGGGCTAGCAGCGCTGCTGACGGCTCGGTTCTACTCGCCGGCCCGGATCATTATGATCGACCCAGACGAGAACCGTCTGGCGATGGCGCGCCAGCTGGGCGCCACCGACACGATTGCCAGCGATCCGGTAGACGCCGTCATGAAGCTGACCGATGGCGAAGGCGTGGATGTGGTCATGGAAGCGGTGGGCATTCCGGAGACCTTCGAGACCTGCCAACGTATCGTACGTGCTGGTGGACATATTGCCAACATCGGCGTGCACGGAACGAGTGTCGAATTTCACCTTGAAGATTTGTGGGTCAAAAATGTCACCGTACGCACCGGTCTGGTCAACACCAACACCATCCCGGTACTGATGCGCATCCTCGAGGCCGGCGGTGTCGAGCCGGCGGTACTGGTAAGCCATCGCTTCACCCTCGACGAGATCGAACAGGCTTACGACGTATTCAGCCAGGCGGCGCAGGAGAAGGCGATCAAGTTGCTTCTGACGGCGCAATAATACGCACATGTAACGTAGCCGGTTTCTGTCCAGAACTCAGCCATCTGATTGACTGGGACGACCGAGACTGAACTGCCCCGGGAATGCTGGAGACTCCAACGCTTGAGACAATTGGAGTATGAAACATTGGAAACCTTATTCCCCGGAAGTCCGTGAACGAGCGGTTCGCATAGTAGTCCGAGGTCGGGAAAGCCGGCCACATGGCGAAGGGAAACAGTTCGAGGGGTGTGCTTGGCAGATTAGCTGACTGCAGAGAGGTAGAAACCTTTTATAATCAGTGAAATGCCGAGCACGCAGACGGGGAACCGTTTTGGCCGGTGGCCACCCTTGGATGAAGAGCCGTGTGCGCTGCAAGGCGCACGCACGGTTCGGAGAGGAGAAGCAGGGAAATAGTCTGACTACGCCCTGCTTCTTACTCTACGCTCGGCCCGGCACGGCTTTGTTTATGCAGCGTTTATTATTGATGCGTTCGCGCATCCCATTGTCGGCTGGCGCGTTTCGAGCGCCCCGAACACGGGCCTCGTGCTCGAGCAGGCCATCTATGACCGGCAACCAGGTCAGCGCCTGATTCAGCTGTACCGACCGCGAGGTGCAATACCTGTCGATTCGCTATAGCGAGCGCTTGGCGGATGAAGGTATCACACCGTCGGCCGGGCGCGGCGGCAGTTCATACGCGCTGGCCAAGACTGTAATCGGCCTGCTCAAGACGGAAGTCATCGGTCAGCGTCAGCACGACGGGCCGTGATCTCACCTTGCCGCCGTCGAGTTCGCGGTGCTGAACTGGGTCGACTGGTTCAATCATCAGCGGCTGTTCGAGCCGATCGGTAATATCCCGCCGGCCGAGGCTGAAGTGAACTTGGAACTGGCCCCCCATCACCGAGTCTGCCAAAGTGGCATGACTCAAGCCCGCGATTCTACAGTAACTCGGGGCCGTTCACTTAGTGTATCCCGAGCGCCTCTGTACCGCCACCTTCGCCAGGAGCGCAATGAGGGAGTCTAGGCCGATTCCAAAATGTCACTGTCACTTGAAACCATCGTTAGCGAACTATTTTTTTAGGATTCCCTGTTCGCCCCTGCTTGTGCGCTCGACCCAAAAATATGGTGGCGTGGGTTACGGGGCTGCAGCGAGCGGAAAGCCAGACTGCCAACGATGAGTCCCGCCACGAACACGACCGGCGGCCACAAGCCCATGCCCAGGGCCGCCACGCCCGGACCAGGGCAGAATCCACCCAGGCCCCAACCGATGCCGAACAGAGCCGCCCCGCCCACTAGGCGCGGGTCGATATCGCGCCGGGTCGGCACGTAAAATCGCGGGCTCAGCACGGGATGCGACCGTCTGAGTATGAAGCGGAAACTGAGCAGGGTCACCAGCAGCGCCCCGCCCAGGACGAAAGCCAACGTCGGGTCCCAGGTGCCTGAAAAATCCAGGAAGTCCAGGATCTTGGCCGGATCCGTCATCTGCGCCAGGGCCAGGCCGAATCCGAATAGTCCGCCCGCTAACAGGCTGACAAGATATTTCATGAGCCGGCTCCAAATATGTGGCGGACAATGAACACGGTGAGCGTGCCAGTGGCCATGAAAGTCAGGACGGCGACCAACGAGCGTGGTGACAGGCGCGCCAGCCCGCACACGCCGTGCCCGCTGGTGCAGCCGCTGCCGAGGTTCGTGCCAAAGCCCACCAGCACGCCTGCAAGCAGAAACACCGGCCACGGCAGCCCCCCATCAAAGGCCCGGTTGCCGGGCCAGAGCCAGAACTCGACCACGGCTCCTACCAGCATTCCAACGAGAAAGAGCCAACGCCACGCGCTGTCCTTGCTCGGACGCGCCAGCGCACCGGTGACGATACCGCTGATGCCGGCGATGCGGCCGTTGAGCCAGAGCAGCAGCGACGAGCTAGCACCGATCAGCACGCCGCCGATAAGTCCGCTGATGGGGGTGAAGTGAACGATGGTCATACCGGCACGTCCTCGTCCCTCTGGGTCTGGGAAAAACCCCTGGTGTGGTTCAGGGGCACTTTCACATAGCGCAGGCCGTTGCTCTCGGCCGGCGACGTCTGCCCGGCCCGGATGTTGATCTGCACGGAGGGGATGATCAGCGTCGGTAGACCCAATGTGGCGTCACGCTCCGTGCGTAGCTTCACGAACGCGGCCTCTGAGCGTCCGCCGCCCACGTGGATGTTGTTGCGCTTCTGCTCTGCAACGGTGGTCTCGTTGGCATAATTGCGTCCGCCCGGGCGGTAGTCGTGTAGCACGAACACCCGGGTTGCCTCCGGCAGCTCGAACAGCCGCTGGATGGAGCGGTAGAGCGTGCGTGCGCTGCCGCCCGGGAAGTCACAGCGGGCCGTACCGCCGTCGGGCATGAACAGCGAATCGCCCACGAACAGCGCATCGCCGATATGGTAGGCGACATGGTCCGAGGTGTGGCCCGGCGCGGGAATGGCACGGGCCTCCACGTTGCCGACCTCGAACGTCTCGTCATCCTCGAACAAGTGCTCGAAGGCGCTGCCGTCGGCCTGGAAGCCACGCTCCAAGTTATAGACATCCTTGAAATGCTGCTGCACGGTGCGAATGCCCTGTCCGATACCGGTACGGCCGCCCAACTCGCGCTTGACGTATGCGCCGCCGGCCACGTGATCCGCGTGGGCGTGCGTCTCCAGCACCCACTCGACCGTGAGCTGCTGATCGCGCACGAATCGGATCAACTCGTCCGCGGTCTCCGTGTTGAGCTGCCCGGAGTGTGCGTCGTAGTCCAGCACGGAGTCGATGACCGCGGCCCGCCGGGTCTCGGGATCCCAGACCACGTAGGAGAACGTGGACGTCAGCTCGTGAAGGAAGAATTTGACTGACGGTTTGAGCATGGTGTTGACCCCTGCATTTGAAAAACAGCGCGCATTTATATTGCAACAATCTTATTTATTAGTCACTACTTTAGTATTGACTTATTAAGAAATTGATCATATATTGCCTGTGATGTCAAATGACACGCTCGGTAACGACATGACCGCAACCACCCGACCCTCGGGATTGCGCGACGGCGCTCTATCCTTCGAGGCCATGACCCGGCGCGCCGCCGAGGCCGCGCGCCTGCTCAAAGCCCTGTCCCACGAAACGCGACTGCTGTTGCTGTGCCACCTGGTGGAAGGCGAGTTCTCCGTGGGCGAGCTGAACGAGCGGGTGCCCGTGAGCCAGTCGGTGCTCTCCCAGCACCTGCGGGTATTGCGTCAGGACAACCTGGTGCAGACCCGACGGGAATCGCAGACCATCTACTACCGCCTGGCCGACGACCGCGCTGAACGCGTGCTGGCGGTGCTCTACGACATGTTCTGCCGCAACGACATGGACGAGGCATGACACCCCTGGCCTGGGTCGGCGCACTCGCCGTGGGCCTGAGCCTGGGCCTGCTGGGCTCGGGCGGCTCCATCCTGACTGTGCCGATTCTGACTTACCTGGTGGGCCAGCCGGCCAAGGTGGCCATCGCCAGTTCCCTGGCCATCGTGGGCGGCATCGCCCTCACCGGCGGCCTCAACTATGCACGCCAGGGATTGGTGGACTGGCGCTCCGTACTGCTGTTCGGCGTGCCCGGCGTGGGCGCCACCTATGCGGGCGCCCTGGCATCCAGCCACGTCAATGGCGCCGTACAGCTGGTTGTATTCGCTATCATCATGGGTCTGGCTGCCTTCAGCATGCTGCGACCCGAAAAGGCCCAGTCGTCTCCGGGCAGCCAGTCCACGCTGGTGCTGGTGGCCAGTGGCGCGGGCGTGGGCCTGATCACCGGTTTCGTCGGTGTGGGCGGCGGCTTCCTGCTGGTGCCTTCACTGGTGATATTGGCGGGGCTGCCCATGCTGCGCGCCGTAGGCACCAGCCTGGTCATCATCGTCATCAATGCCGCCAGCGGCTTCTACAAGCAGCTGGACCTGCTACAAAGCCAGCACACGGCTATCGACTGGCACGTGATCATCGGCTTTCTGCTTTTGGGTATCGCCGGGAGCCTAACGGGCAACATGATTGCCCGTCGCGTCCCCCAGGCACGGCTGCGCTACGTTTTCGGGTGGTTCCTCATCGCCATGAGCGTTTTCATACTCTGGCGCAGCGTGCCCGAATTTTTCTAATCCAACTGCTAGGTAACGGAGGCAGATCATGTCCGAGATCGACATTCCCAATGCCCGCGTGGTCCACGGCAACGTGCTCGCCGGCGGCCAACCGTCTCGCGAACACCTGTACAACGCGCAGGAGAAGGGCTACCGGACCATCGTCAATCTGCGCCCCGAGGGCGAATTCGAGGATTTTGACGAGGCGAGCGCCGTGGACGCGCTGGGCATGCGCTACGTCCACATCCCGGTGGCCGGTGCCGACGATCTGAACGAAAACAACGCCCGACGGCTACACGAGGCGCTGACCGAGGAAGAGGATGCGCTGGTCATGGTGCATTGCGCCAGCGGCAACCGCGTGGGGGCGCTCCTGGCCTGCCGTGCACGCCACATGCTTTCGCACGACAAGGAGGAAGCCCTGCGTCTGGGCCAAGAGGCCGGCCTGAATCCGGAATCTCCGCTCTTCAATGTCACTCTCAAGGTAATTGACTGATGGACAAGCTGACCCAATCCAACATAGACCGTTTCAACGAGATCGCTGCCGCGTGGGACACCGACCCCCGTCGTGCCGCCGTGGCCGAGGCCGTGGCCGGAGCCATACGGCAGGTCGCACAACCGACGGGCAGCGAGCGGGCACTGGAGTTCGGCAGTGGCACCGGCATGGTGACGCTGGGCATAGCCCCGCACGTGAAGGAAATCGTGGCCATGGACAGCTCGGACGGCATGCTGAGCCAGCTGCGCGAAAAGGCGAAGAAGCTCGGCACCTCCAACGTGCGCGCCCTGGAGGGCGATCTGCCGGGCAGGCGGCCCGACGGACGTTTCGATCTCGTCTTCAGCAGTATGACGCTGCATCACATCGGCGACGTCGAAGCACTCTTCGGGGTGCTGTACGAACTACTTAACCCGGGCGGGCACATTGCACTGGCAGATCTCGACCGCGAGGACGGCAGCTTCCATGGCGATAAGCCGGGTATAGCCCATCACGGCTTCGACCGTGCCGAGGTGGAGAAATGGCTGAAAAATGCCGGCTTCGAGGGCATCCGCTTCAGTACCGCCCACACCATGGAGAAAGAAGGTGACGACGGCGTGGTGCGAAACTATCCGGTCTTTCTGGTCTACGCCGGACGCACGATGTAATCGAAATGGCCAGTTCAGTTCAAGGGATTCGCCTCTAGTGTTGAAATAACTTCTGTGTGTTGAGTCATGATAGAGGCTAACGACGAAATAGTACGCTTAGGATGGAGTTCCCTTTCCAGCGGAACCCGGGCCGAACCTGAAGCGCGATAGCACGTCGTCTGTGGGCATGATCAGCGAGCGGTAATCGTAGAACCGGTTGATCAGCTGGAACATCGCATAGCGCGCCGGCCGGCTCATGGGCAACCAGGGCCAGTTGTAACAAGCCATCTCGTTCTTCTTCGATCAGGTGTTCGGTCCCAGCATATTAATGGCTCGATCAAACGCGACAGCCAAATCGTTCCACCAGAGTCGATATGTCCTCGGGCGGCCGGGCCGCGCTGAGCCAGAAACCCTGGCCAGAATCGCATCCCAACTGCTGAAGGATTTCACGTTGCCGGTCCGTCTCGACGCCCTCGGCCAGGGACCGCATCGACATATGCTCAGCCATTTCGATAATGGCGGCCACGATCGAGCGGGCCTGCGCATTGGTTTCGAGCTCATCAACAAAGATCTTGTCGATTTTCAATGTATCCAGCGGCAACGACTTCAAACGCGCGAGCGAGGAATAACCTCGCCCGAAGTCGTCCAGAGCAAAACCGAGCCCCCGCTCACTCAGCGAGTGCATGGTGCGCTCGACTGTTTCCGCGTCGTGCATGAACAGATTCTCCGTCACCTCCAAACACCACCACCCGGGCTTCGCGCCGCCGCGGGTAGCCAAGTTTGTGATCTTCCCGACGGCTTCCGGTTCCGCCAGTTGGCTCACAGCCAGATTGACCGACATCGTGAGTGGGAGGCCGGCTTCGCGCCAGCGAACGAGCTGCTCTGCCGCGGTCGCGAAAACCCATTCACCGATGGGATCGATCAACCCGATTTCCTCGGCCAACGGGATGAACTCCCCCGGCGAGAGGCGGCGACCATCGGCGTCTGTCCAGCGCAGTAGCGCTTCGACGCCGAGGAGCCGAGCGCTACCGATCGCCCAGATCGGCTGGTAGTGCAGGCAGAACTCTTCATGCTCCAGGGCATGATAAAGCCGGCCTTCGAGCGAGAGTCGGCGGTGACGCACGGCGGTAGTGTCCGGAGAATACAACGCGATGCGATTACCGGACTTTTTGGCGCGATACATGGCGGTGTCTGCCTGGCTGATTACGGTCTCTGGATCGCTGCCCAGATGCGGAAACAGACTGATACCGATCGAAGCGCCGATGTGGTGCTCGAGTCCATCGACTACGAACGGGCGCCGCAGGACTTGAATGATACGGGTCGCCAGCGCGCTAGCGTCCTCTGCGAGCTGACTCTCGCTGACCTGCGCATCCTCCGCGCCTGAGCGCGGGTGGCGTCGTTCCGCCCGCATCAAAACGATGAATTCATCACCACCCTGGCGCGCCACTTCGTCCTGGTCGCGCACCGTGCGTTTGAGACGATCGGCGATGCACTCGAGTAAGCGATCGCCCGCCGCATGACCGAGCGCATCATTGACGATCTTGAAGTCATTGATGTCGATGAATAATATCGCGGCTTGTTGGCCTTGGCCAATCTCGCCGGATCGGGTCAGTTGATCGAACTTCTTAAGCAAGAACCGCCGGTTGGGTAGATCGGTGAGCGGGTCATGATAAGCGAGGCGCTCAAGTTGCCGTTCCAGATGGTGGCGATCCGTAATATCCCGCCCGGTCGATATGAAATGGGTGATCTGACCCTGTTTATTTTTGATGGGCGTGAGATATTTCTCTTCGTAGAGCAGCGTTCCGTGCTTGTGTCGATTGGTAAACACGGCATTGAAGGATTCGCCGCGGTTTAACGTTGCCCAAAGCTGTTTATAAAAAGCCTCGGGCATAAGCCCCGATTTGAGCATCGAAGGTTTGCGGCCCAGGACTTCGTCACGGCTGAAGCCGGTTTGGCGCTCAAAAGCCGGGTTGGCATAAACGATATAGCCGTCAGGGTCGGTGACGAACACGCTCTCCGGTATCTGCTCGTTCGCCGTGGCCAGCAGATCGCGTTCACCGGCCGTACGCCGGTATTGGATCTCGCAGGCGGCCAGGTCGACCACATCACGCAGTATTGCGATGCGCGCGGGCGTGAATGTGTCGGCCGAGAACCCCGGTACCGCCATAACTCCTACCGTTTCCCAGTGGTGAACCAACGGCAGTATGCAGAGCGTGGGCCAACCTCCTTGCTCGAGCAGCGTCCGCCAATGGCCACCGAGCTGGCAATCGGCGGCCTTCTCGACCACATAGGGTTTACCCGTTTGTAGCACCTCCAAAAGCGCTTCAACCTGCGGCCCCGATTCGCCCCGAGAGGGGAGTAGCGTCGAGCACTTTGCCGAAAAGCCGACCTGGGCCGTTGAATCGAATACCCGCTCGCCGCTGAGCCCCATGGGCGGTCGGGACGTATTCGCAAGCAGTCCGAGCCAAACGGCATCGTAACCGCCGACGTCTGCGACCGTTTCAGCCAGGGTTTCAATGAAATGGCCCTCGCTTTTGGCAGACAGCGCATGGCGGGCCGTCTCGGAGAGAAACTGAAATGCCTGCTGAAAGCGGTCCGCCTGCGGATCCGCGTTGCCTGGGGCGACAGCGCCAAGGCGCCCGGCGACGTCGCCATCGCCCCCAAACTGCGCAATCGCTAGAGCAAGGATGTTGGCAATGGCTTCGAGGATCGCCTGTTCCTGGCCATCAGCAACATACCCGGGATCCGTCTTGAGATTGAGGACGCCAACAAGCGCGCCGCGACTGATCAGCGGCAAAATCACGTGGCCGTGATCCGACATCGGTTGATAGCGAATCTCGTGACGCTCATCGACCCCGGTGCATGACAAGGGCTGGCGAGATACAGCCACGCGCCCGCACAAGCATTGCCCGGGCGCCAGTTGCCCGCAGCATCGTTCCAATTGATCGTGTACGTGATATTGCGCGGCCAGCCGCAACTCCTCGCCTTGCGCGTAGAACACAGCGCCGGCGCGCGCGCCGACGGGTGCCTCCCGGCTGCAGATCTTTTGCAGGCTACGTTCCAGCGCTGCTTCCAGCGGTGCTTCGCTATGCACAATCTCGTTAAGTAGGCCTTGAATGAGCATATAAGCCTCGGAGGTCAGGGCCGCCTCTGCATCGGCAGATTCACTTCTTATCCTCAAGAATTAATAAATCGATCACTTGATTTTTAAATTTTAAAAATATGGTTATAGAATTTTTCTATCGTATATATAACGTCATGTAAAAATTACATTTATGGATTCGCGCCGGCTGCGCGCGATTATCATTTGGACTTTATATTAATCCAAATAGATTCAACTATGGAAACGCCACAACGCTCCATCCAGCGCAGGATGTCTGCGGCTGACAATTGCCTTAGAACGCAATTGGTTACGCTAATTTAGGCTATCGAGGAGAGTTTCATGCGCAGCCCATAGCGTCCCTTCGTATGATGCAGGCGTTTGCAACGCATGAAGCGCTCCATACGTCGTTTTGGACATTACGGTATTATATTTGATTATGTCTAGAGCCAATTTGATCCAGATCAAACTTGACTGCCTCTTCTGAACTAGACCATATCGATTGCATCGCAATCGTGTGCCGTGGCCGAATACGTCACTGTCACAAGGCGACAGACGGCTATGCCGCATATGCTGGCTATGCGGACGCCGGCATATTGCCTCATCCGGAGCCTCTATAGGTGCCATCATGGAAGACGTCACAGACGGCAGACGGTCATGTCTTGGCTCCCCAGGCGCAGCCTGGGCGATTAGCCATTGTTCGTCGCTAGAAAGCCATAAGCAATCGGGTGGACGCCTCCTCACCCTACCCCGGCGAGGCCGGCGTACAGTTGAGGTGCGAATTCAAAAAGAGGAGAAGTCCACATGAACATTGCCCGTGTCGGCGTCGATATCGCAAAGTCCACATTCCATATTCACGCCGTGGATCGGCACGATCACTGCCAATGGCGCAGCCAGTGCAAGCGCGGGCCTTCGCTGGCGGCCTTGTACGAGCGGGTTCGCCGCCGGTTCATTGGTCCCTGACCGCTGGCCGCCGCTGCTATAACGGGTTGCCAGACTCTGAATCCGGTTATTCAATAAATGTGGCAATGCGTGGCAAAGCTAAGGCAACCCACATGAGTGATTTTCTGCGACAGACAACCGGTGGCGATGTCATCCAGTCCCGTCAGCTTGCCCGGCAACTGGGGATCAACAAGACGCAGTTGGCCCAAGCTCTGGGCTTGCCCACGGAATCCTTTTATCATGATGACCGGGAGCGCGCCCAAGCTGTCCAGACGCGCCTTCGTGATCTGATCGAGATCATCGATCGCGCCCAACCCGGGGCTGGCTCGACGCGTAAAGCATTCGCATGGTACCGCTCGCAACCACTTCCGTCGTTCGGCAACCGGACAGCCGAGAATCTGGTCAAAGAGAACAAGGCCGAGGCCGTCAAGGCCTATCTCGCGCGCATCAATGATGGCGGGTATGCGTGACCGTACGCCCGGTGTGCGGCGACGCATAATTATCAACACTACGGCCAAATGCCGTGCTCAATGCGCTCCAGATGCGCCAAAACATTGAGGAAACCGCTTTCCCGCTGCGCATGGTCTAGCGGTGTCTGGCCGTCCAAGCTACGTTTTTCTGTTCTCAACCACCGCAGCGCTTTCTCCCGGTTCTGTAAGGCTTTTTGCGCTTGCTCAATCAATAGACACAACCGCTCGTACCGGTCGGCCTCTCGCGGCTTAAGCGGCCTTTTCGCGTTGATCCGAGCCTAAAGCGTGCGCCAATCCACGACGTGCTCGAAAAGCCAGTCATCAACCCCGTTCTCTCGGGCGAAGGCGAGCGCATACGCCGCGTCAACGGGTTTTGCCGGCTGTTCCTTTGTGTGAAACTCCACCACAACGCCTCCGTTTCGTTGCCCCAGACCAAACGCGCATTCGGTCCGCCCCACGCGGGCTACCCGGTCACCGGCCGGTTTCGCGCATACCGCCATCATAATGCAGGCGGCGTTTCCGATGTGCCGGCGACGGGTGGCGTACTCCGTCGTCACCCGCAGGCCGAGCAGAACCGGCCTTTTCTCGAAGCGCCTGCGATGTGTAATCGTGCTTCAAGCAGGCTGTCATAAAGCGACCTGCCGCCAGCCGAAATCACACGGCATCATTGTCGCCAAACTCCGTCGGTCAGCCGGCGCGCTGGGCGCCCTGGTACCGGCCTACGACGGCCAAATCCTCTGTGGGTCCAGCCAGCATGCGCTGCAGCGGCGTCTGACCGCTAAACAAGGGGCGGGTGTTCGGTCGCTTGATCCAGTTATCTGCCGCGTCCGCGGGAGTCAGCAGAATAACCAGTGCCTGGTAGATGCCCAGCAGCAGCGACAGCCGCTCGATCTGTCCCACGTCCAGAGTGACGTCCGGCGCCCGCTTCCAGCGACGGCACGTGCTTAACGGCGTGCCAACCAGCCGGGCCGCCTGCACGTCGGTGAGCTGCCACTGTTCGGCAATATTGAACCAGGTACGCAACGCACCGGGACTCATCCGGCGCCGCACGGCAGCTGCACGATAATCCGGCCGCGTATCGTCGACGGAGTAACCACCGCGGTCACCGATACGGGAGGCCTGACGCGTCCGATCCAACTTCTGAGTCATCACGCGGCCGAGCCGTATCGGCCTCGTCCCAGGATCTGGACGACCGTGTCCAGCCCCGCCTGATTTTTAAGTACCACGTCGCGCGGCGCCTGGCGCTCCAGCATCGGATGTGGCCGCCTGAGAAATTCACGTGCCATCTGTCGGTCATCGAAGACCTCCATGGCGTCTCGGAATGCATCAGCGAGCCGCTTGATTCGTTCGCTCTGCCGTGCTGATAGGTGCTGGCGCTTGGCCTTGCGACGTTTGAGCGTGCCGAGTGGCACGATCCTAAAGACGAACGTCCGATCATCCGGCGCGACCTCTCGGGCCACGTTCTCAAGGGTCGCGATGGAGAACCCTTCTTCAATTCGTTTCGACATGTCTAGCAACGATCCGTGTGGTGCTCGCTCAATGCCGAGGATTTCGTCGATGGATTTCGTTTCCGACATGGCGTTGGCCCTCCGAGTTCGATGAACCAAGCGATATGATTTCACATGTTACCGAATCATCGGGTCCGACCCATGGGACATCCGGGTCGGTTGGCTGGCCGGTACGGCGCTTCGAAGATGAATTGACCGCTCAAGTTGGCTCTGGGTCGCCCTGCGGCGTTTGGGCGATCGAACACAAGGAACGGGGCGAACTGATCCGTTTTGCAATCTGTCGCGATGTGGTCGGGGAGACGATGCTCTGGACCGCCGGTAAGACGGGCCGCAATGAACACGACGTAGACCGGCGCGTGACCCCAGATCCGGGCATAGGCGCGCCGGTGAGACAGGCCCAGCCACTCCGAATAATGCACGCTGCCCGCACGGGTGATCTTGAAGTCGAGTCTCGCGCGGAACGACCGGCCGCGGTGAGCAGAAATAGGCCTGTCCTTTGTCAAGACGCGATACGCGTCCGCTTTGAGACGACGCTCGCAACCCAGAGGCTTCAACTCGTCCCGTCAGCCTGTCGAGTAAAAGCGGCATGTGGGCCTGACGATGACAACAGCCCGCCGCATTCGGCGGTGCAATTGGATTCCCGATCGGTGAACGCTAGTGCCGGAGGGTCGCCCGATCGCACCGCTACTCCAGGCCCGCGGCGCCAGCAAGAGCGACTGCGTAAACGGCGATTGGCTGACACAGCGCAGCGCAACGTATATCCTGTGAAGTATATACATGGAAGGGGACCGTCATGCCCACTGCCAAAATCTTCCAGTCCGGTAACAGTCAGGCCGTTCGGCTACCCAAGGCGTTTCGTTTCGAAACTGACGAGGTCGAAATTTATCGCCGGGGCGATGAAATCGTGTTGCGTGAAAAGCGCCCGAACCTGGCGGCGGCGTTCGATGCGTTGACCGATTTGCCCGACGATATGATCGATGCACTGGAACATCGCGACGATCCGTTGCCGGAAGAGCGTGAGCGCCTGTAATGGCGCCACGCTATCTGCTCGATACCAATATCTGTATTTATATTCAGCGCGAGCGCCCCGCCCGGGTCCGTGCCCATCTTGAGAAGCAAAAGCCGGGCAGCGTTGGGCTTTCGCTGATTACCTGGGGCGAGTTGCTGTACGGCGCGGCGCGCAGTCAGCATCCGCGCAAGACACGCCGGAATCTGGATGTCCTGATCGCCATGATCCCCGTTCTGGTCTTGCCGGAGGAAGCTGGCGAACATTACGGTGATATTCGGGCGACGCTTGCCGATGCCGGCACACCCATTGGCGCTAATGACTTGTGGATCGCCGCGCACGCACGAGCGGCCGACCTGACGGTCGTTACGAACAATATCCGCGAATTCGAACGCGTGGATGGTCTAAAGCTGGAGAACTGGACGCAATGACCACGATAGGCGAGATATTCGATATTCCCGACCGCGCCGACCCGCGCGACTTCGTCCTGCGCCTGGCTGCTGGTCATAGCACACAGGGGTTATTGCACCGGTTGCGATCGTTTTGAAGTTCCAGCTGCCCGATCCCGCGCTTGGCGGCTCATTACCGCGTTCGGCGGAAGAACTCGAGGCGCTTCGAGCCGCCGACCGTGCGCAGCTGGCCGAAGCCCCGGGCGCTGCAAATCCAGGAGGAGGTCGATCGCCGCGTCGCCACCGAAGTAGCCCAGGCCATCCAGGAGGTTCCCGAGCGCTGGCGCCTGGCCCAGCATTGAATGTTCGGTCGCAGCAGCGAGGCGCCTGCCAGCCAGGGGCGGCTATTCAACGAGGCCGAGCTCGAATCGGACGGCGACTCGGATGACGAAGACGCCGCGCTGACCGAGACGGAATCGCCCCGAAGCCATCGCCCGCAAAGCGCCGCGGCAAGCGCCGCCCGTTGCTACCGGAGTTGCCCCGCATCACGCAGCTCGTGGACATGCCCGACAACCCGCGCCAGTGCGACTGCGGCACGCCGATGCTCATGGACCAAGCCGGCTGGCACGCGACCGCGCCAAGCTTGAGATACCGAGCAAACTGTCAATCGATTGCATTTCCCTGGCAACGTCGGATCTGAATCCGGCCGAAATTGTCTGGCAGTACCGGCGCCGGACGTCTCTGGGCAATCGGGTCTTCCAAGACTGCGGCTATATTGTCACGCGCGTGTGCCAGGCTTGGCGGACACTGCGTGCCGAGACCGAGCGTATTGAACCCACCATCCATCGTGATTGGGCTTGTATCGATCAGTATTTATAACCGTTGGCATTAGTCTACCGACCCCGGTAGGCAACCCTGCCACAATCCGATCAGGCGGCTCCTTAGCGACCAACACCCAATAGCGGACGGCCAGGAGCGCCCCCGGGTTGGCGTTCGATGTCGTTGTATCGGACAAGCGACAAATGCGGCCTCTGGACCTCATCACGCTTATCGGACAGCTCGCGAACCATCTCCAGACGCTTTTCTAACAGGTCGTTGTCCATGGTAATCATCGCCCATGGAAGGCCCTATCCCTCTGGCGATTGAGCTCGGCTTTCTCGGCTTCGATGCTCTTTGGGGGCGCCGAGTTGCGGTGAACCTGGAGGTGACAGTGCGGCGTCGGGGCGGGATGCTTGACGCCTGCCGGCTCGGCGTCGGGTTCAGGGACCGTGGTCGGCACCAGGCCGGGCGGGTCCCCGGCACGGACCGGCGCAGCCTCCCGGTAGTGCTCACGCCCGCCGAGACCGATGATGGGCCGGCCAAGGTTTCCTCAACCACCTGGCCTCGAAAAGCCGCTGTATAGCGGCGGCCATGGCACGCCTTTGTCGGATTGTCCACTTCCGATTTAGTGGACACCTATGCCATGCCCACGCCTCCCCCTGATAAGCGTCAGGCGGCAGCATAACGACCCGTCCAGCCCCAACACAGAGGGAGCGGACGGTCACAACGATGCCAGCAGCCTACGGCATTCGCCAGCGTGGCGCGCAACCGCCCCGACTCCGTTTTGCTTCGGTCAACAGCCAAAGGCGCGCCGTCGCCCGAGCTTCGGCCGCGTTTCCAACTTGCGGTCCTTTAGTCCCCGGTTACGTTCAATGACGTGTCCCAGACGGGGCACAACGTCACTCACGACATCACGAGGCCACCCAAGATGGAACGAACCTACCTGACGACCGAAGCTCTCGCAGAAATCATTCACTACGACGTCGGGACGATACGCAGTCATCTCAAAGATTCGGTGCTAATCGAGGGCACACATTACATCCGGCCCTTCGGTGGCCGGAAGATCCTCTATATCTGGGAAGCCATCGAGCGGGACATGTGCCGCTTTTCGGCCGGCGACGCCGACGCCATCCCGATGGCCAACGGGGGCGACTGTCATGGGTAAGATCCGCCTTCGTCCGGAGACCGGAAAGCTCCAGTTCGATTTCACCTACCAGGGCAAGCGCTGCCGCGAGCAGACCGCCCTGCCCGATTCGCCGGCCAATCGTCGGCGCCTCGAGAAAGTGCTGGAAAAAATCGAGGCTAAGATCGTGCTGGGCACGTTCGACTATGCCGACTTCTTCCCGAACAGCCCGCGGGCGGCCGAATTCGCACGGGATCGAGCGCAGCCGGCATCAGTCCATGCCGATTCGGCTGCAGATCCGGCGCCGGAAACGCCCCTGTTTCGGGATTTCGCCCGACAGTGGTTTGAGGAATTCGCCGTCTACTGGCGACGGACCTACCGCGAGACGCTGCTCAGCAAACTCAACCGATACCTGTTGCCCCGCTTCGGGGATCAGGAGGTCGGCCGCATCCAACGGGCCGAGGTGCTTCAGTTCCGGTCAGAAATCGCCAAATCTCGCGGCCGGAATCGAAGCGGCGTACTCAGTCCCAAAACCATCAACGACACCTTCGGGCTGTTGTCGATGATTCTCTCGGAAGCGGCCAACCGATATGAGTTTAGCAATCCCTGCGCCGGAATAAAGCGCCTCAAGGTGCCGCGCTCGGATATCGCCCCGTTTTCGCTCGATGAGATCAATCAGATCATCGAGTCGGTGCGGGCCGACTATCGCGACTATTTCATCGTGCGGTTCTTCACGGGCTTGCGCAGTGGCGAGCTACACGGATTGCAGTGGCGCTACGTGGATTTCAAGCAGCGCCAGATCCGCGTACGCCAGACCTACACGCATGGCGCCGTCGAGTACACGAAAACCGACGGTGCCCAGCGCGATGTGGATCTGTCGCAGCCAGTCTACGAGGCCCTGTGCCGCCAATATCACCGGACGGCAGAGCGGTCGGATTTCGTCTTCTGCACCCGCGACGGTACGCCGCTGGACACCACGAACGTGACCCAGCGGGTCTGGTATCCACTGCTGCGCTATCTGGGGCTGACGCTGCGGCGGCCGTACCAGACTCGGCACACGGCGGCGACGCTCTGGCTGGCCGCCGGGGAAAACCCCGAGTGGATCGCCCGGCAGATGGGCCATACCACGACCGAGATGCTGTTCCGCGTGTATTCGCGCTACGTCCCCAACCTCACCCGCCAGGACGGCAGCGCGTTCGACCGATTCGTCACCCACGCCCTGAACGGCGGCACCACCGAGGAGGATTCGTAATGTGTTCCATTGCTGAAATGCCAAACCAGACGGGCGCGCCCGTGGCCGGTATCTACCGGGTCGTGGCGATCCGGCCCGGTCAGGCCCGCCACGATGGCCGACCCTCGATCCGAGTCTGGATTGCTGACGCCTCGGCGGTCCGCTTGTGCGGTGGTTACCAAGCGGAGATCGGCCTCGGCGCCGATCAAGTCGAGCGCGGCGCCTTAGTGGCGATCCGCGGCCACGTCGAGCGCACGTCACGCCACAATATCTACATTCGACTGTCCAGCTGTCGTCCGGTCACCGTCGCGGACCGGCCGAGCTGGCAGTTGCTGCCGCGCACCTGGGTGCCAGCGGGCGCCGAAGTGGCCTTCGAGCGGCTGCTGCAATTGCTGGACCGATTGGCGCCTTTGCCGCTGCGAAACTTCATGGAGCGCGTGCTGGCCGATCCGGCGTAAGCGATCCACAAACCCCATCATTCACAGGCGGCCAGGTTCATGGCTAAATCCTGTGCATGCAGGTTCCACGGC